>JAUVRV010000376.1 GCA_030597435.1 Gemmatimonadales bacterium
CGCCCTCCGTGAGCGACCGATAGCTCTCCTCTGGGTCCTCTAAGCATGGCCTCAGATTGCTCATTTCGATCATCGCTTGGCTCCGACTCCCAGTGCTGCGTGAAAGCAAAGAGGTAGTGGCACCCACACCACACAAATCCCACCGCAGCGAAACGCAAGTCTGGGACCATTTGAGCCAGTCACTTAAATCCTTGTCAACAAACAGTTTAGATATTAAACAAATGGAGGTCACTTGGTACAAAACGTGCGAACTGGTACGAAGTGACCCGACCAGACCACCATGTCGCCTGTTCGAGGAGGCTCGCCGGTCGAACTCTATATCGCTCTATTGATGGAATTCTTGCAGACACCCTGTAAGCGGTACAAATTGACACAGGCTGATACAAAATGAACCACATTGTCAGGGCGGTAGCAGATCCTAAACCGCTGGCTTGCTTGAGTTTGCGACAACGAGCCAGAGGGAACGCTTGATGCGCTGGAGGCACCGTGGATAGACCCGAGATAATCCTAGTGAAACTCTCTGATTCATTCATCGACGTGTGGGACGAGCTTGCCGGCGACCTGGGCGCCGGGTTGGCCTTGCGTGAAACGGCCGAGATCGGGCCAATATCATCCAATACGGCAGCGCTAGTGCTCGCGGCAGGCGGCGCTGAACGAGAGGCGCTCCAATGGCTCGAGAGTCACGATTGGCCGGCAGGCGTGCCTCTATATGTGGTTGGTGCTGACGCGGGTCGGCGCATAGCGACCCAGATCGCCACCCGAGGAGTGGCCGACTATTTCGTCTGGCCAGAGGATCTGGAACTCAGCACCAACGCACTCCAAGCAGCCGTTGAGCGCCGCGCCGAGAGCCTCAGAAAGGCAGCCGCCGCAACAGACGTGGAGTGTTCGGGGGTCTTCGCGGGCATCATTGGCGAGAGCCCTGCCATCAAGGAGGTCCTGTCCCGCGCTGCCAGGGTCCTGACTCATCAGGAAGCTACCCTCCTCATAGTTGGGGAAACCGGAACCGGCAAGGAGCTATTGGCGACCGCCATTCACAACGGCAGCAACCGCCGTGGATCGCCGTTCGTCGCCGTCAACTGCTCCGCCCTGCCAGACAACCTCATCGAATCCGAATTGTTCGGCCACGAACGCGGTGCATTCACTGGCGCTCACGCCAGCAAGCCCGGGTTGTTCGAGGTGGCCGAGGGTGGAACGCTTCTCCTGGACGAGGTCGGCACCCTTCCGACTCAACTGCAGGTCAAACTGCTGAGGGTGTTGCAGGACAAGGAAATCCGTCGAGTCGGCGGTACCAAGACCCGAACAGTTGACCTCAGAATAATCGCGGCCACCAACGAAGACCTGCGACTCGCTTTGAACACCGGGACGTTCCGAAAAGATCTATACTTCCGCCTGAGCGTCATAACACTGTCTCTACCCACGCTACGCGAACGTGGCAACGACGTGGTGTTGATCGCTGAAGCGCTGCTCCAGAAACTGGCTGAGCAGCATCAGCTCCCTGTGCCTCCCCTGCGACCAGAGGTAAGGCGTGCCCTCCTCGGATACCACTGGCCCGGTAACGTGCGCGAACTCAAGAACGCCGTAGAGCGCGCCCTGTTATTGTCACCTCCGGGTGAGCTGGATGCCAGGGAGCTGATGCCCGCAACTGACATCGAATCCCGCGGGTCGGGTCCGATCCCGTTCCCGGCGCAACTTGAAGAAATAACGACCGCTGCGGCACGAGCGACGCTCGATCTGTGCGGTGACAATCGCTCCGAAGCAGCGCGTCGTCTTGGAATATCTCGGCGACGTCTCAGACGTTTGCTCGAGGGTGAAGGAGTACCTGCGTGAAGTACTCAAAGAGGGAGGATACCGTGTTTCGACTAGTCCACTTACTACCGATCGGGCTGGTGCTAGCAGCTGCATCGTGCGCCGACAGCACCGGTCCACCGAATGACGCGCGGCCGCAGGACGGCCTCGGTGCCATCGTGGGACCCGGCGTGGCTGACGTAGCATTGCAGCCACTGAGGCACAAGGTACGAATGGCAACTCCTGATGGAGAGCCACTGTTCCATGTTACATCGCTGTCGTCTGGCAGCGAGCCACAACTCGAGGCTTATGAGTTGAGCTTCTGGGCCGTCCGTGGACGCGAAGCCAGAGTCTCGGTCGACTATGTGGGTGACGGGCAGGAAACGGGCGCGTTTCTCTCATTCAGAGTCCCGGCGGATGGATTGGAGGGTCGGCCTGACGGATCACATATAGCTTGGGGTGACTCGGTCCAAATCACCCTCAGTATTGATCCGACTCAGCTACTCGTCCGCTACCAACCAGCCGGTTTGGTGTTCAACCCCACGGCACCAGCCGAACTCGAGATGTGGTACGGCGCGGTGTGTGGTGATCTCGACGGAGACGGCGATGTCGATGAAGTTGATGCATTGATTCAGCAGGATCGGTTGAGCATCTGGTACCGACAGGAGGCAGGTCAGCTCTGGTACCCGATTGCCTCGATGCACGACACAGAGCAAGAGTGGTTCAAAACCTACTTGTTCCACTTCTCCGGCTATGCCGTCTCTTGGGAGAAATAGGTCGACCCATGCTCAAGTCGCTCGAAGATCTCAACAGGGTCCGCAAGCTAGCCGAGACTGGCCAGCACGCTGCGGTAGTGGACTACCTGAGCGACCGACCAGACACGGAGCTCAAGGAGTCCCCTACGCTGGCGTTGCTCTTCGGTACAGCTCACGCGCGGTTAGGCAGGCACGACGAGGGGACGGAGTGGGTGGAGCTTGCCCTCGGCAAATCTCGCGATCGCGGAGACAGAACAGTTGAGTCACGTGCACTCAACGTTCGCGGTGCAATTGCGCTTGTCTCCGGCTCTATCGACGAGGCAGCGGAGTACTTCACGCAGGCGCTAGCAGCCGCCAGGAACGATGGGGACAACACAACCATCGGCCGGTGCTCAAACAACCTAGGCATCATCTACAATCTTCGCGGTCGGTATGCGGAAGCGATTGGCTCCTACACGATGGCGATCGCCGCGTTTCAGCAGGCCGGTATGGCACGTGGATTGGCGGAAACGCATCACAACTTCGGGATCACCTACTGCGAACAGGGTGACCTGGATCGAGCCCTCGAGGAAGCCAACGCGGCAGTCGAGCAAGCCGAAGCCTGCGGTGACATGGCTCTAGGCGGTCTGACTCTTAGAGGACGCGCCGAGGTACGCCTACGCCTCGGTGAGCTGAAAGTTGCTCAGAAGGAAATCGACCGGGCGTTAAAGGTGCACCGTAAGTTGGAGGATACGGTTGAGGAGGCAGAGGACCTACACATCGTGGGCGTGATACTGGCGCACAGTAAGAAACCTGCGGAAGCAGAACTGGTATTAAGCGACGTCATCCAGCGCGCGGAGTCCTTGAGCAGACCTCAACTCGCTGCCGATGCAACCCGCGACCTGGCTCAGGTTCTTCGGGATGCCGGGCGAGAGGACGAAGCACGAGAGGCAGCCAGAGCAGCTCGTGTCTTGTTCAGCCAACTGGGGGC
>JAUVRV010000168.1 GCA_030597435.1 Gemmatimonadales bacterium
ACGCCCAACCCAACACCCGGGAACACATAGGCGTTGTTGCCCTGTCCGATCCGGTAGTTCTTGCCTGCGAACTCGACGGGATCGAAGGGGCTGCCGCTTGCTACTATTGCCCGACCGTCGGACCAGAGAATCGCCTGCTCGGCGGTGCACTCGCTCTGGCTCGTGGGATTGGAGAGCGGAAATACCATTGGTCTGTCATTGAAGCTGGCCATGGCCCTGACGATCGACTCGGTGAACATTCCCGGCGTGCCTGAAGTTCCGATGAGGATGGTCGGCTTCGCGTTGACCACTGTCTCTTCTAGCGTGACGCTCGTTCGATCCTTGCAGTCGTACCCGGCGAGTTCCGTCACGTCGCGGGCGTAGGTAGCCTTGAACTCCTCTAGTCCATCACGATCCTGGGTAACCAGGCCGCGGCTGTCGACCGTCCAGATCGCCTTCCGGGCCTCCTCCCAGGTCAGTCCCTCTTCGACCATCGCAGACACGATGAGGTCCGAGATGCCCTGGGCAGACGCCCCGGCACCAGCGAACAGGACTCGCTGGTCTCGCATCTTCTGACCGGTGATCCGAAGACCAGAGTAGATACCAGCCACCACGACGCCGGCAGTACCCTGGATGTCATCGTTGAAGCTCAGGATCTGGTCGCGGAAACGGCGCAGCTGGAAGATTGCGTTTCCTTTGAGGAAGTCCTCCCATTGCAGCAGCGCATAGGGGTAGACCTTCTGGACCGCGGCAACAAACTTGTCGATGAAATCCTGGTACTCGTCGCCCCTAATCCGCTTGTGACGGAGCCCCAAGTACAGCGGATCCTCCAAACGCTCTTCGTTGTCAGTACCGACGTCCAAAGTGATCGGGAGCGTGAGGTGTGGTGGTATCCCAGCGCGCAACGTGTAGAGACACAGTTTGCCAATAGGAATACCCATGCCGCCAACACCCTGATCTCCCAGCCCCAGGATTCTCTCGCCGTCAGTGGCCACTATTACAGCGGGCGGCCGCGGATGGTTCGCTAGAACCTGTTCGATGCTGTCGCGCTGCTCGTAATTGATGTAGAGACCGCGCGCCCGACGGTAGATGTGCGAGAAACTCTGGCATGCCTCGCCTACCACTGGGGTGTAAACGATGGGCATCATCTCATCGATGTGCTCGTGGACCAGGCGAAAGAACAAGGTCTCGTTGCGGTCCTGCAAACTGGCCAGATAGATGAACTTCTCGATACCAGACGACTTCGCCTTGAAATTCTCGTACGTCCGCTCCAGTTGCTGCTCCATGGTCGAGGTAGCCGGTGCGACCAGCCCCTCGAGGCCGAGGCTCTCCCTTTCCTCTGCCGTGTAGGCCGTTCCCTTGTTGGTGAAGGGGTTGAGGATTATCGGTCGTCCTTTATGGCTGACCGCCAGGTACTCCTCAGAGGTACGCGAATCGACTTTCGGGGCCCACATCTACCGCTCCTTTTATCGCAACCGCCCGCTGCATTCGCCCGCAGCGAGCCTATACAGGCTGAGTTCTGAGTCAATGGATGCTACTTCCGCGAGCACCTCACGCTCCCATTCCTGACACTCGAGAGCGGTGCTACCGGTAAGCGGGACCGAAAGCTAGTCTGTGAACCTCAGGAAGCGAAACTGGTGAGTCAACGAGAGGTGCTGGGGCAGGTCGGGCCCCTTCCCCCAACAAATACTGAGGGGAAGGGAGACCCGCGAGTGACGTGCGGCCTTCTAGCCCAACAGGGTCAGGAACACGCCGGCCGCCACTGCCGAACCGATAACGCCCGCAACATTGGGTCCCATGGCTGCCATCAGAGGGTTGACCCGGCCATCGGTCTCATCCGATACGAACTTCTGTACCACACGGGCAGCCATGGGTACGGCCGAGACTCCCGCCGCACCGATACACGGATTGATCTTGTTCTTGAGGAACAGATTGAGGATCTTGGCAAACACGATTCCGCCTGCGGTACTGAACGAAAACGCCACAGCCCCGAGAATCAAGATCTGAATGGTTTGGAATGTGAGGAAGCGCTCCGCATCCATCGTTGCGCCCACCACGAGTCCCAGGAAGATCGTCACGATATCGATCATGGAACCGCCTGCCGTCTTGCGCAGCCGTTCGGTCACCCCAGACTCACGCAAGAGGTTGCCGAACATGAGCATGCCGATGAGTGGGGCGCTCGAAGGAATCGCGAGTGATGCCAGCACACCCGTGACAATCGGGAACAGTATGACAGCCGTCTTCGATACGGGGATCGCCTGCGGCATGTCGATCGCACGCTCTTTCTTGGTCGTCAGGGCGCGCATGATCGGTGGTTGGATAATGGGGACCAGCGACATATAGCTGTACGCCGCCACGGCAACCGGACCCAGCAGATGCGGCGCCAGTTGGGCCGTCAAGAAGATCGACGTAGGCCCGTCAGCACCACCGATGATCCCGATCGACGCAGCCTCGCCGTGGTCAAATCCGAGGAAATAGCCTGCGGTGAGCGCGGCTATGAATATCCCCACCTGCGCCGAAGCACCCAGCAAGAAGGTGAGGGGGCGACCGAGCAATGGACGGAAATCGGTCAACACTCCAACGCCCAGAAAGATGAGGGGCGGAAGCAGTTCCGTCCGTATGCCACCGTCATAGATGAGGGCGATCATCCCCTCTCCGTACGACCCCATCTCCGCCAGCGGTAGGTTGGCGAGAATTGCACCAAACCCGATGGGGATCAGCAGGAGAGGCTCATACTCCCTGGTGATCGCGAGGTAGATGAGCACCCCGGCAATCGCAAACATCACCAGGTTGCCGATTCCCAGGTTGGCTAAGCCAGATTGCCTAAGCAGCTCGAGGGCTGTTTCCATGGGCTGGCCCCGCTACGCGATCGTCATGATCGGTTTTGACGCGTCGATCTCATCCCCGATCCGAGCGTGTACGGCGCTGACCTTGCCGTCGCACGGTGCCTTGATGTCGTGTTTCGCCTTCATCGCCTCGACTTCAGCCACGACGCCGCCCTTGGAGACAGTGTCTCCGACCTTGACCAGGATGTCCACGATCTCCACCGAGCCTGCGAACGTAGAGAACACTTGTGTGCCGGCCGCAGCAGCGGTGGCGGCTGCTGCCGGCGCTACACTACCGGAACCGTTGACCGGTTCCAAGGTGACCAGGAACGTCCTCTTGGCTCCGTTTTCCTCGACCGTGCAGCGTGTGGTTACCGGACCGGCTATGGCCGGGGCGACGGCAGCGGTGGGTGCGGTCGCTGGCGCGGCGGCTTCTTCCTTCTTCTTCAGCGGGATATCTATCTTGGGCTTCCCAGTCAGGAGCCGGATGCCCTCATTGATTTCCATCTTCTTGCCCGGCACCATTGCCGCCAGGACGAGGAAGGTGTTCTCATCTGTGACCGGCAGATTCCGCTCCTTCAGCGCTTCCCGGGCAGCTCCCACGTTCTTCGGCGCGGCCTCCAACGGATCTCCCTCGAATACCGGCAGCTCCAACTGTTCTGATGCGGCCTTTATGACGTTGGCATCGGACGGTAATGGCGTCTTGCCGAAGTAACCCAGCACGGCCTTGCCGTATCCGGCTTCAATCTTCTTCCAACGGCCGTAGAGCACGTTGTTGAACGCCTGTAACCAGTATTGTTGGCTACCAGGGGTAACACTGGTCCAAGCGCCGCCCGCTTCCACTACAACAGGGAACTCGGCCAGCACCTCACTGTACTTGTCGAGGATTCCGGCCTTTGCCATCATGTGCACATTGGGTCCAATGGCCCCACCGGGCATTGGAAATCCAAGAACGCGCGCGTCGGCCGTAGTGGTGGTTGGATTGAAGGCGTAGTCCTTCATCAGGTCATTCAGCATGCCCTCGATATCGGGCAGTACCGAAACGTCGATGTCGAGCGTGTAGCCGGTGCCCTTCAAGGCGTGGGCCAGCGAGCGCGCATCAGGCTGTACGGTGCCGCTCGCAAACGGACGGACGGACAGGTCGACACCGTCGGCTCCACCAGCAATAGCAGCCATGTAGCAGGCTACCGCCGTGCTTGCAGTGTCATGCGTGTGCATCCAGAGTGGCATCTCGGGGGGCATGATCTTCTTGAGACCGATCGCCGCGTCGTAGATGGTCTTGGGATCGGTCGTGCCACTCGCGTCCTTCAAACAGATGCTGTCGATGTGGAGGTCACTGTCGAGCAGCCGCTTTCCGATGTTGATGTAGAACTCTGCCGTATGAACCTTGTCGGAGTGAAATGGCAATCCCATCAGGGCAATGCAAACCTGGTGGTGCATACCAGCATCTACGATGGGCTTGCCCGTCTTGATGAGGTTCTCCACGTCGTTCATGTAGTCGAAGTTGCGATCCCACGTGGTGCCCGATTCCTTCATCAACTTGGCCTGTAGCTCCAAGCCTTCCATGCTCTGCGTGGTCAGGGTCACTCCCGACACCGAACGGGTCAGGATCTGCAGATCCACGTCAGGTCCAACGGCTGCGCGCAGTTTGCGCATGTCGTCGAACGGGTTCTCACCAAGGTAGAAGTACGGCGCCTGATAGCGTGCACCACCTCCAAACTCGAAGTGCCTGAAGCCCGCCTGAGCGGAGGCCTCCATGGCAGGTAGGAAGTCCTGCAGGCGAACCTTGCCACCGAACGAACTCTGCAAGCCATCCCGAAACGGAGTGAACATCACCCGTATCTTCTTGCCAGGTTCGGAGAATATCATCTTTCCTCCTCAACTCTCGTGATCTTGAATCCCGGAAAAACGGCCGCCACCACCGAGGTTATCGCAGCCAACATGGCTGGATCGGCTTTACCGGTTTTCTCTGGGAAGACTGCGATGAGACCGCGCATCGCTAGCGCGAGCAACGTAAGTAGTACAAACACCGCCAAGAACGCTGCGACACATACCATCAAGAGATCAGGTGATCCCATGATCCTCTCTCCGTAGACGTTCCGCTATTGACGTCATTGGGCAGGTGAACGGAGCCTAAGAACAGCTTCTTGGGACACATGCGGAGGCAAGACGGCCAGACGCACCCAACCCAAGCGCTTGTGCCCGGCTCATGCTCAACAACAGGTTACCAGCCCGAGATATCTAACCTCCGTTTGAAGCCCTACACAAGAGGCGACTCTCTTAAGACTTCTTAACGGTTCACGTCGAGTATCAGCCTACCAGTGCTGAACGGTCGTGCATACCCCTCCAATACCAGCTCCAGGTCATCTCCCAGCGCCTGGACCCTGCCAGTCGCTTGAATGTCACATTCAGATCCTGAGTGTTCTGAGCAGAGTGTGACCTCGCGACCGATCACGAGTGAGCGTTCTCGGTATCTGTCCACGAGGGAAAGATACCTCCCGCTCAGGATCTCTTCGTAGTTGCTGCTGACGGCGTCGGTGAGTCGCTGTAACACTAGCGGCAAGCTGCAGAGTTCTGGGTCGGGGGCCACATCTCTCAGCGCCCCTACTCGCGGAACGAACGGAGTCGGCTCGATGGAGGGAGTCGTCTCCACGTTGAGACCGATCCCAAGCACGACGTTGGCGACCACGTCACCCTCGCTCTGAGTGTATGCCAGCACACCGGCAACTTTGGCCCCGTCGATCAGGATGTCGTTCACCCATTTTACCCCCGCGGCATCCCTCAGGCCCGGCACGCTATCGATCGCATCGAGTACCGACACGGTGGCCAGCACTGTGAAACTAGTGCCCGCATGCTCCACCGATCGGGCAGGCGCCAGGTGTACCGCCATGTAGATATTGCCCGGTGGCGCGGACCAAGCACGGCCTTTGAATCCGTGGAATTGCTCGCCCGATCCTGCCAAACACAGGATTCTGTCAGGTAGATCGACCTCACGGCGGCTCAAGTCGATCAACAAGTCGTAGTGCGAGAGAGCGGCGGACTCGGAGAGGAACATGTGGCTCCACCGGGAATCAGTTTCGAGCTTAGATTCACGGATCGTTCGACGGCCGTAGATCGCCTCCAGCAGCGGTCGGACCTCGGCGGGAACAACCGAACCGGGCACCTGCCAGGGCCCGGCCGGTACCCCAAGTGAGGAATCGGCGTAATCGATGTTGTCGGTGAAGACCGCCATGGCAGCGGGAAGGATGACCGCGGTCCCGAGCGTTGTCAAACACGCTTGGACTGGAACTCAATCGAGAATCCGCTGAGGTGAAGTGATCGATACGATCGTACTGGTCGGATACATGTGTGTGATGCTGTGGGTCGGCTGGCGTTCGCGTGGTCAGTCGGCTGAATCGTACTGCGGGGCAAACAGACAGTATGGCACACGCCGGATCAGCATATCACTGGTAGCTACCATACTCGGTGCCTCATCGACCATCGGGCTGATCGGGCTGGGCTACGACCGAGGTCTCACCGCCGCGTGGTGGTTGCTGATCGGTGCGGCAGCGCTCGTAGTATTTGGATTGGTACTCGCGGCCCCTGTCCGCAAGCTCGGGGTGTACACGCTCCCCG
>JAUVRV010000248.1 GCA_030597435.1 Gemmatimonadales bacterium
AATACGAAAAGACCTCGGACCGGTTCGCTCATGGTATCAGGTCAACTCCCACAATGATCGTTAACAACCGCATGATCATTGGAACTCTGCCGATAGAACAGTTGAGGGCGATCTTCCAGGCTCTCGTCGAGGAGGCAGAGGGCGACAGCCGTTTCATGGAGAGCTGGGAGCGCTCAGAACCATAGATACGACTCTCCTCGTGAAAATGAGTGGCGCTGGCCGTCTGGTCGGCGCCGCTTTCTTGTTCGGGGGTACCGGTCTGGCGCCGGCGTTGCAGCAGCCGCAACTTATGTGGCGAGTCGCTACGGACAACGAGTCACAGTGAATACGCGCTCAATGGAGGCTATGCTATGGAGCGAGTTACCGGGATCGGGGGCATCTTTTTCAAGTCCCAGGATCCACAGAAGTTGCAGGAGTGGTACAAGGAGCACCTCGGAATCAAGCCTGGCAGTGATGGGAGCGTTGCATTTGAGTGGCGTGACAAGGACAGGCCGGAGCAGGTAGGCTACACCGTGTGGGCCCCCTTCAAGCAGGACACGAAGTATTTCGATCCTAGCACTGCGTCGTTCATGGTGAACTTCCGCGTGGCCGACCTCCATGCCTTGTTGGAGCTGTTGCGCAAAGAAGGGGTAACGGTCGCGGACGAAACCGAACAATCCGAATACGGTCGGTTCGGCTGGATCATGGACCCCGATGGCAATCGCATCGAGTTGTGGGAGCCACCGGAGTCCACGTAGCAACACGACGTGTTGCCGGATGGTGGAGCCGGAATGGACGATGCCGCGGTGAACCAACACAATGCTATGCCACGCCTAGTGCGAGTGGGGATGTGGTTCGCAACAGCGTTCGCGGTCGCATTCCCAATGATGCTCGTTTTAACGTTGCTCTCAGTGCTTCCTCCCACCTTAGGAGGCGAGCCGGTTGAGTTGAGCGCATGGCTACTGGTGTCAGCCCCGCTTTACGCACTCGCCAGCGGGCTACTTGCCACGGTCGCATACGCCATCCACCAGGGCAAGCCGTGGTCACGGGCGGTGGTGATCGTCTTGTGGGCAGCGGTTCTCGCGTACAACGCAGTCACCGGCCTCTTGGGTGCGGTGCCCACGTTCCAGACTTGGCGTGCGATCGGGTTTTGCCTGGTACTTGGAGGCTCATCGGCATGGTACTTCTATTTCAAGAGTAATGTGGTCGTGTATTTTGAGTGGCTGGGGAACCGGTAAACGGTGAGCGATTTGGGAGGTCTATCATGACACAGCGGTTCTTACTACCAGGGATAGCCGTCCTATGTCTCTTGGCTGCGAACGCCCGCGCTCAGACTCCTGGTGCATACCTGGGCGAGTTGTCATGGCCGGAAGCAGCGGAGCAACTGGAGGCGACTCCGTTGGTGATCATACCGTTCGGGGCAGGTGCGAAGGAGCATGGCCCTCACCTGCCTATGAATGCGGATCAGAAGGTGATGGAGTATCTCTGCCAACAGGCGGTCGATTCACTGCATGTGCTCGTGGCACCGCCGATTCTACACGGGTGGTTTCCCGCCTTCAGGGACTACCCGGGTACAGAGGTGGCCGATCCAGACGTGTTCCAAAGCTATGTCTTGGCAGTGGCTCAGTCGCTGGTTCGCCAGGGCGCGAAGCGGATCGTGTTCTTGAATACAGGAATCACCAGGGCCACGGGTCTGCCCATTTCTATCGTAGCTCGTGAGATCCGAACTCAGACGGGCACTCCTACGCTGGTGGTGTCGTGGGACGACTTGGAAACAGATGAAGTCGAAGCCCTTCAGAGCCAACGGGCCGGCGGACATGCCGATGAGCTGGAAACCTCGATCCATCTCTATCTGCAACCTGATCTGGTACGCATGGATCGAGCCGTGACCGACTACGGAGAGGGAGCTACCAAGGACTATCCTGGGTACCAGCCGGGCCTGTTCTCCCGTGATCGCAATGATCCCGAGTTCTCCGAGACCGGCCTGTTTGGTGATCCCACGCTGGCAACCGCTGAGAAGGGCAAGCAGGTGTTGGACATCCTGACTCGGCAGTGGCTCAAGGCCCTGCGCGGGTTCTCCGAGACGCCGGTACCCACTCCCTGAGCGCGGGGCGGGGTGCCTTGACCCCGAGTGTAGATTCCGTTAGCGCCGCCTATGACACTACTACATCTCTACCGTGCTCCCGGCCTGGCAGTCGCCCAGAAGAACGCGCTGCTGGAAACCGTGCGGGCAGCGATCTCTGACCACATCACCGACATAGGAACCGAATACTGCTTCAACATCGACGCAGCGGGTCAACTGACCTCGGAAGAGGTTCGCACTGTTACGTGGCTGCTGAGCGAGACATTTGAACCCGATGGATTCGGTGATACCTCCTTCCTGGCGTCCGATGAATTGATCTTGGAAGTCGGACCCCGCATGAACTTCACCACTGCGTGGTCCACCAATGCGGTGTCTATCTTTCATGCTTGTGGATTGCGGAAGATCCGGCGGATAGAGCGGTCTCGGCGGTACCTGCTCGAGACGAAGCAGCATCTGACCGTGGATCAACAGTCGAGGTTCTTGGCGTTGGTGCATGACCGCATGACCGAGTGCCAGTATGCCGCACCGCTCACGACCTTCGAGACAGGCGTTCAGCCCGAAGCCACTTTCGAAATACCACTAATCGAAGAAGGCAGGCCGGCGCTCGAACGGGTCAATCGCGAAATGGGTCTGGCGTTCGACGATTGGGATCTCGATTACTACACGGATCTCTTTCTGGAGAAGGTCGGTCGCAATCCCACTAGTGTCGAGTGCTTCGACATCGCCCAGTCCAACAGCGAGCATTCGCGCCATTGGTTCTTCAAGGGTCGTCTCGTCATTGACGGCGAAGAGATGCCTCAGCACCTGATTGGTCTGATCAAGAAGCCACTCGATGCCAACCCCAACAACAGTGCGATCGCGTTCACGGACAACTCGAGTGCCATACGTGGCTATCGAATAAGGACCGTAGTGCCGTCGGAGATCGGTAAGCCGTCACCGGTGGCTCTGTCAGACCTCGATTACCACATCATCTTCACCGCCGAGACTCACAACTTTCCCTCGGGCGTGGCGCCGTTCCCAGGTGCTGAGACGGGCACCGGTGGTCGCATCAGAGATGTGCAGGCTACCGGCAAGGGCTCGCTAGTTGTAGCGGGAACGGCGGCCTACTGCGTGGGCAATCTGCGCATCCCGGGGTACGAGCTACCGTGGGAAGACCCAGGTTTTGCATATCCGGACAACCTCGCACCGCCACTGCGAATCGAGATAGAGGCGAGCAACGGCGCGTCCGACTACGGCAACAAGTTCGGTGAGCCGGTGATCCAGGGCTACACGCGTTCGTTTGGTCTGAGACTCCCGAACGGTGAGCGCCGCGAGTGGATCAAGCCGATCATGTTCAGTGGCGGCATTGGCCAGATGGACGCGCGGCACCTTGAGAAGGACCCGCCTGAGAACGAGATGTGGGTGGTCAAGATCGGTGGCCCGGCGTATCGCATCGGGATGGGCGGTGGTGCCGCGTCCAGCATGGTCCAGGGTGAAAATGTCGCCGAGTTGGATTTCAACGCGGTGCAGCGGGGTGACGCGGAGATGGAGCAGAAGATGAATCGCGTTATCCGGGCATGTGTCGAGCTGGGTGACGACAATCCTATTGTCAGCATTCACGACCAGGGCGCTGGCGGCAACTGCAACGTCCTGAAGGAGATCGTAGATCCCGCAGGCGCGCAGATCGAAGTGCGCGAGATCCCACTGGGTGACGATACGCTCTCGGTGCTCGAGATATGGGGTGCTGAATACCAGGAACAGGACGCTCTCTTACTGCGACCCGAACATGCTGACGTGTTCCGGTCGCTGTGCGAAAGAGAGAAGGTCACCGCTGCCCTCGTCGGGCGAGTCACGGGTGACGGCAAGATCGTGTTGCACGATGAGTTGGACGGCTCTACACCGGTGAACCTCGAACTCGAGGCCGTGTTGGGTGACATGCCGCAGAAGGTATTCGAGTTTGAGCGGATCGCACCCGCTGTGAAGCAGCTCGAGCTTCCTGAAGGTCTGACGATAGAGGCTGCGCTCGACCGCGTACTACGGCTCCTTTCGGTGGGCTCGAAACGATTCCTCACTACCAAGGTGGACCGCGCGGTGACCGGACTCATTGCCCGCCAACCCTGTGCCGGGCCGCTGCAGTTGACCGTTGCAGATGTGGGTGTGATCGCGCAGAGCCACTTCGGTACGACCGGTGCTGCCACAGCCATTGGTGAGCAGCCGATCAAGGGATTGCTCGATCCGGCGGCCATGGCGCGCATGTCCGTAGGTGAGGCGCTCACCAATCTGGTATGGGCCAGGGTGAGTGCTTTGGAGGATGTGAAGTGCTCGGGCAATTGGATGTGGGCAGCCAAGCTGCCCGGGGAGGGAGCAGCACTCTATGACGCTGCCGTTGCGCTGAGCGACATCCTGATCGAGCTGGGTATCGCGATAGACGGCGGCAAGGACAGTCTGTCCATGGCAGCGCACGCACCCGACAGTGCTGGAGCAGATGAAACCGTCAAGGCGCCGGGATCACTGGTTGTGTCCGCGTACGTGACCTGCCCTGATATCGCACAGACGGTAACGCCTGACTTGGAACTGCCAGGTAGCGGACCACTCCTCTACGTCGGTCTGGGTGCTGGTAGCCACAGCCTTGGTGGGTCGGCACTCGCTCACGTATTCGGGCAGCTCGGAGATCAATCGCCGGACGTTGAAGATGCCGGATTACTGAAGCGTGCATTCGACGTTGTACAGGATCTCATAGCAGAAGGTATCGTAACGGCGGGCCACGACCGCAGCGACGGTGGCTTGATCACGACGTTGCTGGAGATGGCGTTTGCCGGCAACTGTGGCATCGATGTCGATCTGGATAGCGGTGGGGTGTCAGCCCTCGAGCTGCTCTTCTCCGAAGAGTTGGGTCTCGTGCTCGAAGTGGCTGAATCCGATGCTGCACGAGCGGTAGAAGCCTTCCGCGGGGCTTCCGTGCCCTGCGTGTCCATTGGGCGTACTGCCAGCGACACAGCGGTGCGTGTCAGTTGTTCGGGTGAGGTGGTGCTGAACGCAGACGTGAGAGACCTCAGAGATCTGTGGGAGAGCACCAGTTTCGAGATCGACCGGTTGCAGGCGAATCCACAACACGCGGAGCAGGAACGCACCGGTCTGCGGGCCCGAACCGGCCCCAAGTATGTCGTCCCATTC
>JAUVRV010000167.1 GCA_030597435.1 Gemmatimonadales bacterium
CGGTGAACACGTAGGCGTTCACGCCGGAGTTGATGTACACCCGCACCATGGGAACGGTGAACAGCAGTACGAATCCCGCTCCCAGCAGCACCCGACTCGAGTCACCAATCGCTGACATGATTTGCCGCCGGTTCATTCGGTGGAGGAACCAAGTGGCAATGACGGCGATTATGAGCATCGTCGCAGGGAGATACAGCGGCGTCGTTGCCGCACTGATATCGGTTGAGAAGATGTCAGGCCAGCTGATCTCCAACTTCCTGGCCCAATCACCTACGGGCAGCTGCCGCAGGCGGGTGAGGACCAGCAGCGCAGCCATGATCCCGTAAGGTACCCAAGCAAGTGCGGGGTGAATTCGTCGATCGGTTTCCGGCTCACTGGTAGAGGACTTTATAGCGCACCAGTCAGCAGGCCAGCTCTCGCGTTCTGGAAAGTCCCAGGTATCCGATGGAATCAGGAAACCACGCCGGGCGGCATATGTGACAACGGCGAGTCCCACTGCGGCCCCCAACAGGGACGGGAACTCGGGTCCGAGCAACACTCCCGTGAGCGTGTACGGAACTGTGAAAGCCAGCCCGCCAAAGATCGCGAACGGCAGAATCGACAGTCCTTCGGTCCACGATTTGTTGGCTCCGAAGAAGCGGGTCATCATCATGACCATCAGCGTGGGCATCAGCGTGCCTGTGATTCCGTGCAGGCAGGCCGCGTAGGCCGCGATAGTGCGGACATAATCACCGTACGTGATGCCGGCCGCACTCAGCTGCGCCGTTAGTTCCGGGCTGGCAAGTCCATCCCACACTCCGATGAGTATTGGCGTACCCGCCGCACCGAACGTCACGGCGGTGCTCTGAATCATCATGCCGATCATTACCGCGGATGTGACCGGGAAGCCCAGTGCCACCATCAATGGGGCAGCAATCGCTGCGGGTGTGCCGAATCCAGCAGCACCCTCGATGAACGATCCGAATAACCATGCAATGATCACCACTTGCACGCGTCGGTCATCACTGATGCCGTGGAAGCTGCGGCGTATGGCTGCCACACCGCCGGAGCGTTCCATCGTCTTTAGTAGCAGAATTGCGCCAAAGATGATTGCCAGGATGTCGAGCGCGATGAACAGTCCCTGAATTGTAGATGCACCTATGTGCCGCGCATCGACCCGCCACACTCCCCACGCTAGGACCACTGCCGTCACGTACACCGCGGGCATAGCCCATTTGGCGGGCACACGGAAACCCACTAGCAGGAGGGCTGCGAGCAGGATGGGCGCTACGGCGACTAGGGCCTGGAGTGTAAGGGTCATCTCACCGCCCGATTCATCGGGACTTTGTCGAATTGGGAGAGCTAGTCGTGGGCCATGCTACCGCCGTGGCCAGAAAAAGCAAGGGGGGCCTGGGGATTTTCGGTCAATGGGTGTGTGCAACTGGACGCAGGTATGGGCTAGTAGACCTTCAATCCACGATCCGATCCTTCAGATCGTTCCGACTGAGCACCGGGATGGAATAGCATCCACCTATGGTCGGCTCGAACATGAAGCGATAGGAACCGGGCACCTCCTGCTCGGCCAAGGTCTCCCATCCTCCCGCGAAATAACCACACTCGTCATTCAGGCAGACGTATTGGTATTCGCTGGGCCACTCGGTGAACGGTGTCTGCGTCACCACCCACTTCTTCAGTCCCGAATCGCAATAGGGACAGCGGAGAGTGTCCTGCACCTGCCTCCTTCTCTCGCCGATCTCCTCGTCGCTATACGGATAGCGATTCGATGCTGCGTCATCCGTGCTCTGCCTCATGACATCTACTGTTGCAGGCTTTTCCGCATAAACGGCAAACACTGAATCAGCCATCAATACGCGGGGCCGCTCGAACGCATCCGAGGCGTAGAATGTGTTTCTCACTCTCTTCAAGCGCCCCTCACCCAACGACTGGCGCCACAGCTTCACGTAACAGTGCGAGAAGATCACCAAGAAGCTGCCGCCGGGCTTGAGGACCCTGGCTACCTCAGCGAACACGGCAACCGGATCGACCATGAAATCGATGTACACGGTGCAAAGCGCAGCATCGAACGTGTTGTCGTCGAACGGGAGCGATGGTGTCTGACTCAAGTCATGGAGCAGGTACTCGTCCAGTGTTGGGTTCTCGGCGAGGTTGCGCTCGTTCAAGCCCACCCCAACGACCTTGCTGGGCCGCACCACGTCAGGAATGTGTGAATCGCGGTTGGCGGTGAGGTCGAGTATGATCGATGCCTCGTCCACGACCAGGCGACTCACCAAACCTCTGATCGCTGAGGGTGTCAGTATATCTGCCCGCCGTACAATGGCGTCCGCCGTTACAGCGGCAGTATCGTCTGTATCGTCGATCTTGTACAATGCGTCTGTGGGAAAGTTCTCACAGAATGGGCTCATGCTAGCTCGCTGGACCTGTGGGTTGCATGTGAGGCTGCGACGTTCTTGGAGCGCAGCAATGTAAAGGGCATGAGGGCGGAACGGTAGGCTGTCTACTCGGTGTCGTCAAACACTATCGCATGTATTGTCTTCGGACCGTGCACGCCGAGTGTGAGTGTAAGTTCGATGTCGGCAGACTTGCTCGGCCCGGTGACGAAGGCTATCTGACCGCCTTCTTGCAACAGCGCCTCCAACCGTCCCTCTTGCCGGAGCTTCAGCAGCCAAGCCTCGAACGTGGGGTAGAGACGACTCAGCGGAACCAGTACCAGATGGCTGAGTGGTAATAGCCCGGCTGCTCTGCTCCTGCCCGCTCCCGGACTCAACAAGATCGATCCGGTGTTGGCGAATGCTGCCTCGATGCCTGTGATGCCCACCTCCAGGGATGCTGCCCGAGCCCTGGTGCTCTCGTCGTGCAGGTCTTCAGGTACGAACAGTGAGATGCCAACTCCTGCCAGCGTCTGCTCCAGTCTCGGAACGTGAAGCTCATTCGGCGCCCAACTCAGAATCTCGGTTGGCTCGGATGGTGATTGGGTCGTCCACTCCCTCACCTGGCGCATGACCTGCTCTGCGACATCCGTGCCTGCGCGCAGCACGTCGCAGCTGCCGGAGAGTTCGACCAGCTTGGTAGCAAACGATTCGACCAGAGACTTGTCCGCCGGCGACGGAAACACCGTCATTGGTGGATCTGGAAGATCCCGGCCAATCGATTTGCGAAACAGCGTTTCCTGTTTCTCAAGTGATCTTCGCAGACGTCCGAGGATCTGCTCGCGAGCGCCGATCGATCCGTTATCCATCGTTCGAAGAACCCATATCCTTGCCTCCACGATCGCTCCATAGTGCTCTGAAGCTCCGAGGGGCGATTCTCGGAAGCACGCGACTCTGGGTCCATGCGCTCAACGGAGGCGGCAGCCTTGTGAGATCGCCTTCTTTGTTGGTAGGAAGAAAACGCGAAAACCAACGCGCCAGCTTGGACAGGCGATGGTAGCGACCAGGATGCTCAACCGTGTTGCTGTAGGCTCGAATCGCCGCTCTTTCGTATTTGGGTGGTGTTCCCAGCTTGGTCAGATCGTGGCGCAGATCGAGCAAGAGTCTCGGCAGATCTATCTTGACCGGGCAAACTTCGCGACAGACGCCACAGAGCGAACTCGCGAACGGCAGCTCCTTGGCCGTTTTGGGGTCATCGGCAAGCAACGGGGTAATGACCGCACCGATCGGACCACTGTACGCAGTCTTGCCGTATGCATGTCCCCCTATCTCGCGGTACACCGGACATGCGTTGAGACAGGCACCGCACCGCACGCATAACAGCACGTCGGCATACTCGCGTTCCAGTATCCGCGAACGGCCGTTGTCCACCAGCACGACGTGCATCTCTTTAGGCCCGTCGGGGTGACCCGGACGCCGGGGACCGCTACTAACCGAGAAGTAGACCGTCACCTCCTGGCCCGTAGCGCTCCGTGCTACGGCCTGCCACAACAGCAATGCATCCTCAACTCTGGGAACGACCTTCTCGATCCCCATCACCGCGACGTACACCGGTGGCATACTGGTGGCCATACGGCCGTTGCCTTCGTTGGTGACGATGCAGATGGTTCCGGTCTCAGCAATTGCGAAGTTGCAGCCGCTGATTCCCATCTCTGCCTCGAGGAACTCACTTCTCAGTTGCTTGCGTGCCGCTGCACACATCTCGGCCGGGTCATTCGTTGGACGCATGCCCAACTCTCGCTGAAACAACGCACTGATGTCCTCGGCGCGCTTGTGAATGACCGGTGCGGTTATGTGGCTGGGTGGCTCGCCAGCCAACTGGATGATGTACTCGCCGAGGTCGGTTTCTACGATCTTGACGCCTGCATCCTCCAGCGCCTCGTTCAGGTGGATCTCCTCCGTTGCCATCGATTTGGATTTGACGGCACGACGAACGCCACGTTGTCGAGCAATGTCCGTGACGATTTCATTCGCCTCGTCTGCCGTTTGAGCCCAGTGAACCTGACATCCGTTGGCTATGAGGTTGCGTTCGAGCTGCTCGAGCAGTTCCGGCAGATTCTTGATCGCATGTTCCTTGATCGCTCGGGCCTCGTCACGCATGCGCTGCAGGTCGATCGCAGCGACCGCTTGAGCACGTTTCTCACTCAAGCGTGACATAGCCCGCTCGAGTGCGGTCCGCAGGTTGTCGTCGGCGAGAGCCTGCCTGACGCGTGTCTGGTAAGGAGCTGTGATGTCGATGTTCATGGATGCAGGGGGGGCAGGAGAGGCAGAGGGGGCAGGGAGGTCATGCTCACACCTGGCGGGCTTCAGTCCGGGGTAAACGCAACCGGGACAGCGGGAAACCGGGCAAGCGGTTCACTGTCTCTCCGGAGTTCTCGGTGTGGAACCGTTTAACAATTCCGCCACGTGCACCACGCGGCCACCATGTCCCATCTTCTTCAGTAATCCATTCATCTGCGTCATGCAGCTCACATCTCCAACCGCCACCGCGTCGGCACCAGATTGTAAGATGCTCTCGACCTTGCGCTGGCCCATAGCGGTACTGATTCCCGCGTTCTTGATTGCGAAGAGGCCACCGAAGCCGCAGCACTCCTGTTCGGCAGGCAGATCGACAATCTCCGCACCCTTGATGCTTGCAAGCAGTTGGCGTGGCTGGGAGTCGACTTCCAGCTCTCGCAACAAGTGGCAGCATGGATGGTATGTGATCGTGCCGCCGTACTCTGCGTCGACGTCTTGGACGCCGAGTACATCAACTAGGTATTGTGTCAACTCGTAGGTCACTTCGCTTACAAGGGCGACGAGCCTTTGTTCATTGTTGTGCCCGGGACCTTCGAATAGCACCTCATAGAAGTGCTTGACCATTGCCACGCAACTGCCACTTGGCGCTACGATGGCGTCTACCTCACCTTTGTCCACCAGCGGCCCAAACAGGTCCAGGAAATGCCGCGCCATCCGCCGCGCCTCGTCGCGATAACCGGCGTTGAATGCAGGCTGGCCACAACAAGTCTGGTTCTCAGGAAACACGACGTCTGCACCATGACGCTCGAGTAGCTCAACCGCAGCCATCCCGACGCCGGGATACAGCGTGTCGACCATGCACGTGACGAACATGGCTACACGGGGTCTCTTTCTGTCGCTGTTTGACCGAGTCATTCTCTACTTGCTCAAAACACTCAGGATGTGTGCCCTTCAGGGCGAGTACTCTCCTCTTCCTCTTCCTCTTCCTCCTCCGGCGCACTCCAAAACTCCGGACTGCCGCGAACTGTGCGCGCCAATTCGCCGCCGTACAGCGCGGCATTGAACAGAACCTTGAAGCTGCCGAATGACTGGCCCCGCCACTGCGGTCTGAAGCCTAGGAGGATGACGTGCCCGTCTCCATGGTAAACGTCGAGAGCGGCGGCGTAGCCGTGCAGGTGTTCTTCGCCGAGCAGGTAGCCTGAGAGTAACGGTGATCCGTTCTCCTGGTACTTGGCCAAGGCAACGCCCTCGAAGCCCTCGAGTGTCGTGAACACCGGGCTCCAACCCACGAACAGCTTGGCCTTTGCTGGCATGCCGGCCATGACTGGATGTGAGGGGTCGGTTGTAACCTCGAGTAGCGATCCACTGAGGAAATACTCGGTCCTGTCCAGATCGGCTACCACGTTCTTGACCGGAAGGTGCAGTTGCTCGATTGCGAGTTCGCTGCTCTGATTGAGACAGACGAGAGTGCCGCCGTTGCGCACGAACTCGTCGAGCATCCTAACGCCGGCCTCTCCCAGTCCACCCTCATAACGAGGTGGGACCGTTCCCTTGGCATATCCGTTCAGCAGACCCTGCGATCGCTCAGCTGGCAGCACGATCACGTCGAAGCGGGTGTTCAATTCACCGGCTTGGATCTCGCTTTTGGTGAGGCGGGTGAAATCAAAACCGTACTGCTCCAACAACCATCTGGACCAACCCTGATCCATGCTGGCACGCCACGGGCGGTACATGGCTACCCGCTCTCGGACCACCGGGCCGCCCGAGCCTCCGGTCCGC
>JAUVRV010000206.1 GCA_030597435.1 Gemmatimonadales bacterium
AACAGAACCACAACACTGCGAGGAAACTGTGGTTCTCATCCTTCGTCGCTAGCATGCGTTGCACCATGTAGCTGGTACCACCAGCATCGCGCGTGGCCCACCAGTTGACACCTATGAGGGCCACAAAGGTCATGAGCGGCAGTGAAGCCCCGCTCGAGTTGGGTAGAAAGCTGAGATAGCCGGAGGCTAGGTCGCCGTACTGGGCGGTCAGCTGCGTCTTCAGTTCTGCAATCCCGCCGATGTCGACGACGGCAATGACTGCCAGCGCAATGGCTCCCACCATGGCGAGTAGGAACTGCACGAAGTCGGTCATCACTACACCCCAGAACCCGGACAAGACCGTGTAGAGAACCGCGACGACCAAGCACACCAGTATTGCGAACCATCTCCCGTCGATGAACTGATCGACGCCGAGCCGGACTGTAACGGCATCGAGGTCGATCAGCACGCCCATGATCTTCACCATGGCGAGGATGACCCATCCCATGACGATGCAGTTCAGTACCACGCCTTCCCACACACTACGAAACCCTCGCAACACCACTGCGGGTCGACCTGAATATCTGATATCAACCAGTTCGACATCGGTTATGACCCCGGCTCGCCGCCACAGGCGGGCAAAAAAGAACGCGGCCATGAGATGTGCTGCCGCGAAGTTCCACATGAACCAGAGGCCGGAGATTCCGTCGTTGGCCACCAATCCCGTCACGGCCAACGGTGTGTCGGCCGCAAACATCGTGGCAACGATGGAGGTACCCGCGATCCACCAGGGGAGGTTGCGACCGGAGAGGAAGTACTGCGTCAAACTCTTGCCCGCGCGCCGGCGGAAGAAGAGGCCAACCGCAAGGGCAAAGACCATGTAACCGGCTATGATCAGCCAATCCACGCGTGCCATGGAGACACGTTACCGCGGGGATTGCGAGAGCGCCATGCCGAGCACCAGCTAGCCGGTAAGCCATGCCCGAAGGCCGCTTACGGGATGCATGGTGTATAATGAAGGGGCCCGGGTCCAATACCCTACCCAGCGACCACGGGGCACGCGGTAGAATCACGCAATGAGGACATCATGGCACTTGTTATGGACGGTACCGACCTCACAGTCGAGCAGGTCGTCTGCGTAGCGCGCAACGGAGGAAAAGTCGAGTTGCACCCGGAGGCCGAGCGGCGAATCCGTGACTGCCGAGCGCTGCTGGAGCGAAAGCTCGCAGCCGGTGAGATCATGTACGGCATCAACACCGGTATAGGTGAGTTCTCCGAGACCATGCTGAGTGGCGAGGAGGTCAAGCAGTTCCAACGCTACCTCGTTTATAACCACGCTGCCGGCATCGGAGATCCAGCGCCCCACGAGTACGTGCGGGCTGCAATGGTCTCACGTATCAACGTACATGCGAAGGGTCGCTCGGGTATGCGGCTCGAGATCACGCAGCAACTCGTCGAGATGTTGAATAGGGGAGTGATTCCGTACGTCTGTCAAAAAGGCTCGGTCGGCGCGTCCGGTGACCTCGCTCCGATGGCGCAGATCGCCTTGGTGGCAATTGGCGAGGGTCAGGCATGGTTCGAGGGCGAGCTGCTGCCGGGAGGTGAGGCTCTAATGCGAGCAGGGCTCGAGCCCGTGGTGCTTCACGCCCGTGACGGCCTCGCCATCATCAACGGGTCGAATTTCCTGAACGGTATGAACGCCATTCATCTGTACGATATCGACCGTTGGCTCAAGCAGGCTGAGATCGCCACGGCGATGACGCTGGAAGCGCTGCACGCAAACATGAAGCCATACAATACGCGGCTCCACGAAGAGCGAGGGTTCAAGGGGGCGGTGCGCAGCGCCGGGGCTATCATGCGGTGTGTCGAGGGGAGTGAGCTGCTCTCAGGTGGTAAGACCAAGATACAGGATGCTTACTCGATGCGGAGCACACCCCAGGTAATTGGGGCAGCTCACGATGCAGTCGAGTACGCACGGAGCCAAGTGGGAATCGAGCTGAACGGGGTGGGTGACAACCCTGTTTTTCTTGCGGAGGACGATACCGTGCTCACCGGCGCCAACTTTCAGGGAACGCCGGTTTCACTGCCAATGGAGATGGTAGGTACGGCAGTGACGATGGTCTCGGTTCTATCGGAGCGGAGACTGAACCGCCTACTCAATCCAGCCCTCTCGGTGGGACTGCCTCCGTTCCTGGCCGAGAAGCCAGGACTGTACAGTGGCATGATGCTGAGCCAGTACACCGCTGGTACGCTGATTGTCGAGCAGCGACTGCTCGCTGCGCCGGCGGCGTGCGCGTCCATCCCGGCGGCAGCCGACCAGGAGGACTTTGTCAGTATGGGGATGAACACCGCGATCAAGAACAAACAGATCCTCGAGAACGCCTGGGGCGTTCTGGGAATCGAGTTGATGGCTGCCGCGCAGGCTTTAGACATGAGAGGCCACAAACCGGGCAGAGGGGTGACAGTTGCGCGCGCAGTGATCAGACGATACGTCGACTACCTGGGGGAAGACCGGCCATTGTACTCCGACCACACGAAGATGGCGGAGCTGGTCCGCTCATGCGAAATCCTCGAAGCTGTTGAGGCCGAAGTGGGCACACTGGATTGAGCCACGGGAACAGTATCTGGTCGCGGGCCACGGCACTCGCCGCGGCGACGCCGGAATCGCGTAACCGCTACGTCGATTTCTTGCGCGCGCTATCGATTTGCGCGGTAGTTGTCGGGCACTGGCTCGTTGCTGCGCCGTACGTGATCGATGGTGACCTGAATCTCACCGGCAACATGCTGCAGTCCCGACCGTGGACGCAGTGGCTCACCTGGCTGTTTCAGGTAATGCCCGTGTTTTTCATGGTCGGTGGGTACTCGAACGGTATCTCTTGGAGATCCGCACTGCGTGACGGACGCAGCTATGGCGAGTGGCTGAACGGTCGGTTACAGCGCCTCGTAGGTCCAATCCTACCACTGTTGATGATATGGGCTCTATTGGCCGTCGTTGGGCGGCAACTCGGTGTAGCTGCTGATTTGGTGAAGACCGGTTCTCAGATGGCCTTGGTACCGGTGTGGTTTCTCGCTGTCTACGTGGGAGTGGTAGTCCTGGTGCCACTAACATACGCCGCGTGGCAGCGGTTTGGCCTGTCGTCCTTCTGGATGCTCTTTGCGGCGGTTGTATTGAACGACGTGCTCTTTCTGACCGGCACGCACGCTGTAGGCTGGTTCAACTACGCTTTCATTTGGCTTGCAGTGCACCAATTGGGATATGCCTGGCTCGACGGTAGGCTCGGCGGAACCAGTAAGACCCTCGTGTGGGGAGCGAGTGCATTGGTGCTCTTGCTCATGTTGGTTCGGTTTGGCCCCTATCCGTTGAGTATGGTCAGTGTACCGGGAGAGGATATCAGCAACTCGTTGCCTCCGAAGCTCCCAATGCTCCTCTTGGGAATCGCCCAGTGTGGACTCCTCCTCGCTTTGGAACGTCCAGCACGGCGTTGGCTTTCCAACCTGAGGCCCTGGACGACAGCGGTTCTGGTCAATGGCATGATCATGACCGTATTCCTATGGCACCTTACAGCCGCCATGCTCGTCATCGGTATCGCAGTAAGGTTGGGAGAAGTGGGTTTGACCGTCGATCCGAGGAGTGGAATCTGGTGGTTGTTGCGTCCACTGTGGCTTTCCGTATACGTCGTAACGCTCCTAGGGTTCACATTCGTCTTTCTCCGTTTCGAGCGCGGTGCCAAAGCGCAGCCGGTTGCAGCTTGGCGCCAAGTTGTGGGCGCCACTCTGATTTGTGGTGGTCTGTCATTACTGGCACTGATGGGAATCGGTGGCGAGGGGCGGCTCGCTCAGAGTACCTGGGTAGTCTTGATGCAGTTCATAGGGGCGGCGATAGCGGGAGTGAATCCTGTAGCGAGAATGTAGAATGATGAATGATGAATGTAGAACGGCAGTCTATGCATGTTACGTTCTTGTTCTACATTCTACATTCTACATTCTACATTTTGCCTGATCTCCCACTGTAACAAAGGGCGAGCATCATGGGATATCGCAGATTCGATGACAAAGACGGCAACACCTGGGAGGTCCGCGACAGGTCCGGATCCGAGTGGGACCTCGAGCCGGTGGGCGGCAATCCGGGGAGAACGATTAGTGTCCCGGCACCCGGGTACCAGGCTGATCCCTTCGAGCTGAGCGTCGAGGAGCTACTGCGCTTACTCGGCGACGTACCCGGGGGAGAGACACAGAGAAAGCCGCGGAAGTCACCGTTTGGAGACTGAGATCACTTCGGACTTCGGACTTCGAAATTCAGCCTTCAAGCATAGCGTGGGTACAGCTCGAATGTCGAATGTCGAAGTCTGAAGTGGTCCAGGCTGTAAGGTTGAAGTGATCTACATCGCCGGCGGTAGTTCCCCGTGTTCCACCACTACGGGAGCTAGCTGACGCGACCCGCAGGCAGCGCACACCTGATGTTTCTTGAACTGTCGCCACAACGAGAACGCGATCGGCAGCGGCAGCACCCACCATGCAGTCCGCAAGAAGTTGAGCAACAACTCCCTTGCCCACACCACGAATTCCATGCGCAGGCTCTGGGCGCTGGGATTGTCTGCAACTGCTGGTCCGACGGGTTGCTCCACCGATTCCACGGATGACAGCGTAATCGTCTGCATGGCCCGGCTCAGGGTGGGAGTGGCGGACGATGTTGCAGCGGACCAGATACCTGCCACCAGACCCACGAGTATCGCTATGGTCCAGACGGAGAATTCAATACGGAAGCTCGAGGGGTGCTCGAGCCTAGGGTGAGCCTCGACGCGACACTCGAGACAGTGCTTCGATACCATGGCGCACACTCCGGGGGGGGAGGGTGAGAGGAAGATATGGCTTGCAGGTTGGGATGGCCAGAGGGAGAGAATGATGAATGTAGAAGTCAGAATGTCGAAGGCCGAGGTCTGAAGGCTGAAGTTTGTCTGGGACCTGAACCACTCGAGCAGATTGGGGTAAACAGATGGTAGAGCTGGTCGCGCCACCAGTGCCAGGTACCCTCCAGCTGTGAGAGAAAGATGTGTCGAGTCCGTCTCTTCGGCCGTGTTTGCTTGATCGTCGGTTCGTTGGCTTCCTGCACTGTTCCAGGCGAACCCGATCGGTTAAGTCCAACTGCGCCCGACCCAAGCGGTAGGCCGCCACCCGTTGAGCCGGATGCTCCTGCCGCTACTGTACCGGTAGATATCGTGTTGTGGCGGTCTTCTCTATCCGTGAATGAGACACTCCGTGGAACGGTCGCGGACTCGGCAGGCCGGATTGTTCCTGATTCGGTTGTTACCTGGAATTCATCCGATACAGCGGTCGTGCACGTGTCCGAACAAGGTGTGCTCACTGGTGTGTCGGAAGGTGAAGTCACTATCACCGCAAGCAACGGTGAAGGTGCAGCGGAATCTGTCCTATTCGTGAATGAGTACGCCCCGATTCTTGCGAGCATAGAAGCGGGCGGTGAGCACACGTGCGCTCTGACTCACGCTGGTGAGGCTTATTGTTGGGGCCGGAACGATTACGGCCAGCTGGGTCATGCGTCAGAAGATATTTGTGAATCGGACTATGCACCGTACCAGGTGGATTGCAGTCCTAGACCGAAACGGGCCGCCGCCGGTCTCATCTTTAGATCGCTCACTGCCGGTTTCTACCACACCTGCGGGGTGACGCAAGGTGGGGTGGCGTATTGCTGGGGTAGAAACGAGCACGCCCAGTTGGGAGACGGAACCACGAGGAGCCGCTGGCAGCCGGCGCCGGTGGGGACCACTCTCAGGTTCAC
>JAUVRV010000117.1 GCA_030597435.1 Gemmatimonadales bacterium
AGGTCCAGGAAGAGCTTGCGCGGAGCCTCGAGGAGTTGGCTGCAGCCCGGGATCGCGGCGCGGAACTGCAGCCAGGTGCTGAGGGTGCAACTGAAGAGTTGCCGTTCAACTCGGCGGAACGCGCCCGCGCGCTATCCGAACAGCAGCAGGAAGCGATCGAACGTGTCGCGCGGCTTCAGGAGGAGCTACAGGAGCTGGCGGACGCTGCCTGGTCGGCCGGAATTACCGATCCCGAATTCCACAAGCAGCTGCAAGACATCGAAGCACTGTTAGAGCAAGCCATTACGGACGAGCTGCGGGAACGCCTCGAGGCTCTACGTGCTGCTCTAGAGGAGTTGGATCCCGAACGCGTGCGTGAGGCGCTGCAACAACTCGCGGAGTCGGCCGACCGGCTGAGAGAGCAACTGGAACGTGGGCAGGAGTTGTTCGAACGCGCGGCCATCGAAGGCGAGATGACAACCTTGGCTGCTGACGCAGACGAGTTGACCCAACGGCAGGAGCAGTGGAACCGGTCACTGGATAGTGAAGCGGCTGACAGCGCGTTGGCCAGCCGTGAGGAGGAGTTGGCCGCGAGCACCGATTCGCTCGCCGCGCAGCTCGAGCAGCTTGCCGCAGCGCTCGAGCGGGCGGAATCACAGGGCGAACAGGCTCAGCAGTCCGCCCAAAGTGCGGCTCGAGCGTCGGGCCAGATGCAGCAAGCGGCGTCCCAGGCTCAGCAGGGACAGCGCGGTGACGCCCGCCAGTCGGGTGAAGCGGCCGAACAATCGCTGCAGCCCTTGGCTGAGCAGCTACGGCAGCAACGTGACGAATTGAGGGAGAGCTGGCGCCAGGAAGTAATCGCCGCGATGGATCGGGCACTTGTTGAAACTGCCCGGTTGGCGGAACAACAGCAGGAAGTGATGCAACGGGTGAACCGGGGCGAATCGGGTCCCGACGTGAGAGGAGCGCAGGCAGCAGCCCGGGCCGGCGTTGACAGAATTCTGGAGCAGTTGCAGGGAGCCGCCGGGAAGAACGCCCTGGTATCACCGCAGCTCGGTACCGCCCTCGGGTTCTCGAAGTTGAGGATGGCGGAGGCCCTCGATCAGCTACAGCGGGCCAATCCCAACACGCGGCAGGCCGGTGAGCTTGCCGGAGAAGCCCTGGACGGGTTGAACGCTGTCGCATACTCGCTCTTGCGCAGTCGTGCGGAGGTTGCCGGAGCGCAATCTGGCTCGGGCCTCAGTGAAGCCATGGAGCGATTGGCCGAGTTGGCAGAACAACAGGGACAGCTCAACAGTGAAACGAGCGGAATGCTCCCCCTGATGCCGAATCCCGATCAACGGCTGCTGCAAGAACTCCAAGCGCTGGCGCAACAGCAGCAGTCGCTCGCCGATCAGATGGATCGTCTCCAGGCAGAACAAGACGTGAGTGGTATTGATGAATTGGCCGAGGAGGCCAGAGAGCTGGCCCAGGAACTGGAGGCGGCCAGGCTGGATCGGGAAACAGTAGAGCGACAGGAACAGTTGTTCCGCCGGCTGCTCGACGCCGGTCGCACGCTGCGCAGTGATGAGGAGGAAGATGAGCGGAAGCAACGTGTGAGCGAAACAGCGGACCCCCGCAAGGTGCAGCTCCCTGCGTCGCTGGATCAGCTTCCCACAGCCACTCCGAGATTCCCGTATCCGACGTGGGAGCAGCTCCGTTCGCTGACACCGGACGAACGCCGGCTCATTCTCGATTACTTCCGCCGGCTGAACCGTGGTCGCCCGTAGGACCGCGGCAGCGCTCTGTCTCGCGGGGGCTTGTGCCGCTCAGCCGGTGCTGTGTCAGTCCGGAGAGGGACGCGCGCTGGAGCGCAGCGGCCGCCACGAACAAGCCGCAACTGCCTATGTGAACGCGCTCCAGTTGGATGGGACCGATGTTGCTGCTTGGATCGGACTCGAACGCGTGCTGACCCGGCTCGGTCGGTTGGAGACCATCGCCCCGATGCTGGATTCGGCAATCACGTCGCACCCGGCCAACAGCTTCCTGCGCGAGACGCAACTACGTGTCTGGGGAGCGCTGGGTCAGGACGACAGCCTCGCAGCGGCCGCGGAGCGCTGGATCGTGTACGCGCCCGGAAGCCCTGGCCCATACCGACACTGGGCGTCCGCGACCGCCCGCCGCGGCCAGAGCGCTCGGGCCCTCGAGATCTTGCTCGATGGTCGGGCGCAGATCGACGGGACAACGCTTGCTCCCGAACTCGCGCAGGCGTATGTGATGGTGGGTGACTGGGCGGATGCCGCGATGGAGTGGGCAACGGCCGTCACTCTGACCGAGTCCCACACCGCGTCCGCGGTGGTTTCCCTGCGGCAGACCCCCCAGCTCTCCCGCGACCGGGTTCTCATGATCCTCATCGATCCGGGACGCGAAGCTGTAGCCCACCGGCTGGGTGCCGAGGTTCTGGTTGCCTGGGAACGGCCGGAAGAGGGATGGACGCTGCTCGACAGCGCTCTGCCGGAGGACCCGGCGCAGGCGGCGGCGATCTTGGACCGGTTTGCAGCACGGACGCGGCGACTGGACACTGCTGAAGCAGCCCGGGCACAGGGCTATGCACTGGAGCGTCTCGCCGAGATTACAGTTGGCCTCGATGCCGAACGTGCCCGGTTGGGAGCTGCCCGGGCTTTCGCCGACGCCGGCGACCTCGGAGCCGCACGGCGCATGCTGGAGATCCTGGCCGAGGAGGATGTGACGCAGGGTGATGCGGCTTCTGCCGCGGCCACGCTGATAAGGGTGACGCTCGAGTCGGACAAGGTCGAGGAGGCTGAAACCCGCTTCCGCGTGTGGCAGGATCGCCTCAGGGTGGATGACGCGGCCCGGCTTCGCGCTGCACTCGCTCAGGCCTGGATCAAGCGGGGTGAGTTGGAACGGGCCAGCAACCTGCTGGCCGCAGATTCGAGCATAGTGGGTCAGGCTCTTCTGGGTTGGGTGAGGTTGTATCAAGGTGACTTGGCGAGCGCCACCGAGCATTTCAGAGTTGCGGGCCCGTACGCCCGGTCGCGCGAGGAGGCGACCCGTAGAACAGTGATGCTGGCGCTGATGCAGAGCATTGGGCGTGATTCTCTGCCCGAACTGGGTGACGCGCTACTCCAATTGGAGTTCGGGGACACCAGTAGTGCCATCTCCGGGATCAACGAAGCCGTGGCCGTCTTGGACGATCCCGGGGAACGGGCGCACCTGCTGTCCCTGGCCGGGAACCTCGCGGTGTCGAGTACCGAGTACGTGCTTGCGGAAGGTCTGCTGCACCAAGCACTGGCGGCAGATTCGCTGGGCTCGGCGGCGCCGGCGGCCGAGTATGCGCTGGCCGTCGTGTATGCCAGCACCGGTAGACCGCAGCAGGCCATAGGGCACCTCGAACATCTCATTCTCACCTATTCTCACAGTGCCGTGGTACCCGAGGCCAGACGCTTGCTCGATCAGGTCCGGGGGGCGATACCGAAGACCGGGGGCACGAGGCCGGAATGAAACGCCGCGAGTTTCTCCATGGTCTAATGGCACCGGTCTTGGCGTCGGGCTTGGGTCGCAGTGTTGCCGGCCGGCATGGTGGCGTGGCAGCGTTGGTGATTCATCCTCAGGCCGGCTTCCTTCTGATGCCGATGGACGACCGGCAATCCGACCATCTCAAGGCGTACGGAGTTACTTACCGCATGCTCGAACGCGGCGGGACCGCGGAGTGGTTGCTCAACTACCGCGATGGCAGCTTCCTGCTTCCCGACGATCCCGCCACGAGACGCGATGCGGCGCTGGCCGGCGTTGGGATCGAGCCAATCACGGGCGCCGATGTGATCGACATCCGCGGCACGATCCAGGCAAACAACATGGATGCCGTACCGTTGGAGAAAGCACCGACCGTGGCGGTGTATGCACCGCCTAGCGCGGCCCCGTGGGATGATGCCGTAACCATGGCGTTGCAGTACGCCGGAATCGGGTACGACCAAATATGGGACCCGGAGGTCTTGACCGATGGCCTTGCTGATTATGAGTGGCTCCATCTGCACCACGAGGACTTCACGGGGCAATTCTCGAAGTTCTACCTGACCTACTCCGGATCGGCGTGGTTGGCCGAGATGGTACGGCAAAACGCGCGTACGGCACGTGCATTCGGATTCAGCTCGGTCGCGGCCCTGAAGAAGAGAGTGGCGGAGGGAATCCGGCAGTTTGTCGAGGATGGCGGTTTCCTGTTTGCGATGTGCACAGCAACGGAAACTCTCGAGATCGCGCTTGCCGCGGCCGAGGTCGATGTCGCCGCGCAATACAGCGATGGAACGCCAATGGACCCGAGGGCGTCGGAGCGCCTCAACTGGGCCCGGACGCTTGCATTCGAGAACGTGACGCTCGAGCGGTCTGCGGCCACAGCGAGCTTCTCGAATATCGACGGTCACCAGGTGAACAATCCGGGCCGGCGTCAGACCCTGGGCGCGTTTCGCCTGTTCGATTTCAGTGCCAAGATCGATCCGGTTCCCACCATGTTGGTCCAATGTCATCGTAGTGTGATACCGGATTACTACGGCCTCACCACCTCATTCAGCCGCAGCACGCTGAAGCCGGGTGTGACCATACTTGCCGAAGAAGATGGTGCACCATGGGTCAAGTACATCCACGGCGAATACGGCGACGGCACTTGGACCTTTCTGGGGGGGCACGATCCCGAAGATCCGCAACACCAGATCGGTGATCCGCCGACCGATCTTTCACTCTATCCCAACTCGCCTGGTTACAGGCTAATCCTCAACAACGTTCTCTTTCCCGCGGCAAAGAAGCGCGAGTTGAAGACGTGACGGACTTTGCTGAAGCGGTACGTGAGCTGCTAGCGGCGGAGATTGCAGCTGCGGGAGGCCGCGAGGTATCGTTCGTGGCCGACCTGGATGGGGACACCATCACAGCCGTGCGTCCCGTTGCCCGCGGTACCGACGAGGCGGTGTTGGCGCTCCCCAGTGTTGCGTCGCACGGTCAGATGGTGTTGCACAACCATCCGAGCGGTGTGCTGGAACCGTCGAGCGCGGATCTGAGTGTCGCGGCGCGGTTGTACGAGGAAGGCATCGGATTCGGTATCGTGAACAATGACGCCACGTCTCTCTACGTGGTGGTCGAGGTTCCGCGGGTCAAGAGTTACGAACCGATCGATCCAGTCGAGACGGCTGACTTGCTGGGTGAGGGTGGTCCCGTTGCCACGGTGCTCGGCCAGTTCGAAGACCGTCAGTGTCAACGCGACATGGCTTCCTACGTGGCCGACGTGTACAACGAGGGTGGCGTGTCATTGCTCGAGGCCGGTACGGGAGTGGGCAAGTCGTTCGCCTATCTGGTGCCGGCGCTGCGCTGGGCACGCGTCAACGGTGAGCGAACGGTCGTGTCAACCAACACCATCAATCTGCAGGAACAACTGGTTGGCAAGGACCTGCCCCTGCTCGCTCGCGCGTTTGACGATGACGAGCATCAAATCACGTTTGCACTGCTCAAGGGTTGGTCCAACTATGTGTGCATCAATCGGCTCGAGATGGCCCAGGGGGGCCAAGCCTATCTGCTCGAGCCCGAACGGCAGGGTGAGCTGGCAGCGCTCGCGGAGTGGGCGGCACGTACCAACGATGGATCGCGGGCCGACCTGACCGACTTGCCCTCGCCGGAGGTGTGGGATGAGGTGAGCGCCGAGGCTGATTTGTGCACACGGTTGGAGTGTCCCCACTACGAGCGCTGCTTCGTGTTCCAGGCCCACCATCGCGCCAGCGAAGCTGACGTAATCGTGGTCAATCATCATCTGCTGACCGCCGACATCGCGATAAGACGGGTGCAGGGCAATTGGCTGGAGAAGGCCGTTCTGCCGTTCTATAAGAGGCTCGTCCTGGACGAGGCGCATCATTTGGAAGACGTGGCGGCGCAGCATCTGGGTGCGCAGGTTACATCGCGTGGCCTGAGCCGGGTCTTGAGCCGGCTCGAACGCGGTGGCAAGGGGCTCGTCCCAACACTGGTTGCGGAACTCAGGAACCGCGACGACTCGGCCAGCAAGACAGCGCTCGATCTGCTCCGCAAGTCCGTGTTGCCCGATATCGGCGACGCTAGGGCATATGCGGATCGCGTGTTTGTGATCCTGTGCGACCGGCTCTCGTCCACGGGCGACGACGTTCAACGGCTGGAGGATTCGTTTGCCAAAGACGCCGTGTGGGAACAGGGACTGGAGGTAGCGGTCGACAACCTGGTGCGTGTGCTGGACAAGTTGAGAGACGGTATCGACGCAGTTGCCGACCGCATGGAACTGGCAGAGGAACCGGACCGCCGCTCTCAACTGGTGCAGGAACTGCGAGGGGTCGTTCGGCGGCTGCAGGCAATGACCGACGGGATCCTGTTGACGCTGAGACCTCAGTCCGACGCCGAGCTGGTTCGCTGGATCGACCGCCGGGGCAATCGTCCGGCGGGGAGCTTGCCGTTCCACATCGGACTCGCCGCGGTACCGCTGGACCTGGCTCCGGTGCTACGGGAGTCGCTGTTCGACCGGATCGAGACGGTTGTCCTCACCAGTGCGACGTTAGCAACCGGCGGCGATTTCAGCTTCCTGAAGGAGCGGCTGGGTCTCGACCGGGCTCCGGATCCCATCAGGAACGAAGAATCACTTCCCTCTCCGTTCGATTTCGCTCGCCAGTGCCTGTTCGGGGTACCGACAGATTTTCCCGATCCTCGGTCTGAAGAATCCCAATACGGCCACGCACTGACCGATGCGCTGGTGGACCTGGCGTACCTCTCAGATGGTGGCATGTTTGTACTGTTCACGAGCTATGCTGCCCTGAGGCGGGCCGCGGCGGTCGTGAAAGCGAGGGTCGGCGGGAGATGGCCGGTGCTGGTTCAGGGTGAGGGCCAGAGAGATCGGCTGTTGCGACGGTTTCGCGACTCGGGTTCGGCGATCCTATTCGGGACCGATAGCTTCTGGGAAGGTGTAGATGTACCTGGGCGGTCTCTCAGGGCCCTGGTGCTGGCCAAGCTGCCGTTCAAAGTGCCGAGCGAGCCCCTGACGGCCGCGCGGCTGGAGGCGCTTGCCAGTCGTGGCATAGACGGTTTCAGGCACTATCTGCTGCCCCACGCCGGGCTCAAACTCAAGCAGGGCTTTGGCAGGTTGATTCGGTCCTCTTCCGATATCGGAGTCGTGTTACTGATGGATTCAAGGGTGACCACGAAAAATTACGGTAGATTGCTGCTAGAATCGCTGCCGCCGGCCACACGGTCGATTGGGCCGTGGTCACAGTTGCGGGCGGCGACAGAGGAGTTCTTTGCACAGCACGGGATAGGAGCGCCTGTATGACCCGCGTCAGCAAACGGCTTAACAAACTCCCCCGCTACACTGTCAATGAATTGGCCACAGCCAAGCAACGTATGCTGGCGCAGGGCGTCGACGTCATAGACCTGAGTGTCGGTGACGCGGACATACCGCCGCCGCAGATCGCAGTAAGTACGCTGAAGGATGCTTTGGCCGACCAGGCAAGGAGTCGGTACTCGTTCCAGAGCGGATTGATCGAGTTTCGTGAGGCTGTTGCCCGCTACATGAAGCGACGCTTCGACGTGACGGTAGATCCGATGACCGAAGTG
>JAUVRV010000102.1 GCA_030597435.1 Gemmatimonadales bacterium
ATTCAGCGGATATTGGTCAGGTTCCCACTTGGACCTCTACGTTGTAAACGGCTTCGACCGCAGCGTGAGCGTACAGGTCGCTGGATCCCAGCGAGAGGTTCTGCCACACGACTACGTGCTTCTCGAGGATCAACCACTGATCAACACCACACTGGAGGCTGCCTGGACAGGAGACGATAGTCCACTGGAGTCGATGACCGTCGATTTCGGCGGTCACGGTGGACAGATCGCCGTGTACAACGTCGCCGACCGGGCGGTGCTCTTGATCGACCAGATCCTCTATGGTCCGGGAACTCCAGGACCGGATGTGGTACTCGAGAAGGGTCCAGTCATCTTCGTGGACGACGAGATTGATTATCCATTTGTCTCACCCCCCGACTCCTTGAGCGTATCTGAGGGCAGAAGCATCGCCAAGTCCGTATTACTGGCGCTCGACGAGGATGGCGAACCGCTCAACGCCTTTACGACGTTGCTCGCAGAGGGCCGTACCAACCAGGCGCTGGCATTGGCATGGTCAGAGCTGTTGGCCCATCCGGAGAACGCGACACTCGCATGGTACGCTGCGTCCACCGTTCTCAGCGACAACTTTGGTGCCCAACTCGAGCTGTTCCGATCATGTTTGGAGCGGGCACCCAACACAGTCGATCTGCACCGCTACTATCAGAATCTTTGGCATGAGGACGCCCGGGATCCCCTCCGGGAGGAATACGCGAGCCTGCTAGAGGCGAACCCCGGCTCACCCATGTACCACTATCTGATGGGGCGAATCCAGGAGGATGGTTCCGAAAGATCCCTGTCGCTGTACCACGCAGCGCTTGATATCGATCCGGATTATGCGCCGGCGTACCGAGCACTGGCATACTCGGCAACCCTGCGCGGAGACTGGTTGGACGCTCTGGTAGCCTACGACCGGTTTGCGTCACTCGGCGGCGACGAGGCACTGGAGGCAGTCGAACAACGCATCCGCATCCGTCGCTTGTTGGGTCGCAGCGCCACAGAGATAGACCGCGTCCTTTCGCAAACCCGCGAACTGTGGCCCGAAAGCGTTCCCCTCAGCTTCCTCAGCGCGCATTTGCGGCTCGAGCGGGATCCTCGTGCGCTGTCTACCGTTGCCGACACCGTTAGCAGCAATGCGGCTCTTGGCTATGCATGGGCGAGTTCGTATGCCAACAACGTGCGCGCGGATTTGGCAGTGACCGCTGGTGACCTGGCAGTCGCCCGCAACGAATTGAGTCTCATCTCGAATCCAGAGGACCGTGACCCGTGGGTTACTCTGCGGCTCGCTCTCAGCCCCGGTGCCACACAAGAAGACCGGGAACTGCTCTTCGACATACCCGATTGGTTTGATAGGCTCGACCTGGCTCGCAAGCTTGTGGCCCTCGAACTCCTGGAGCAGGACGAGCGCTGGCAGGTAATCGCGCAAATCGACGATCCCTCCATTGCCTCAATCGCGCGTACCCTGGAGACGCCAACCGATCTCGTCCGGTCGCGGCAGTATACCGAGTTGGTCGGCTTTCGGTCGCTCGAGTTGTATCCGGCCGCCTGTTTTGCGGCAGCGCGACGCCTTGGAGGCGTATCAGGGGCGAGTGCGGCTCGCGCACGACGGCTCTATCTGGACCAGGCTCGCGCATTTGGATTCCCCGGCGAGCTGCCGGTGTTCTAGAGAGCCCGGGTAATTACGACCGGACGTTCCGTCCAGACATCGGAAAAATGAATCTCAATTCGGCGCGGACCGTTTCATCTTCATCTGGCCACCGGGAGACCGCTCGCGTAGGTTGCAGAGACAATCCCGTTTACTACTGCCACCCAAGGGGCATGTGCACCATGATCGCATCCCGTCCCGTTCCCAACCACATCTCGGGTCGTGTTCTCACCTGGTCGAGGCTCGGTCTCCTCACTCTTCTGTTCGCGACGGCTCTCAGTGTGCCGCGCATCGCCATCTCCCAGGACCACCAGCCGAGTGCTTCGATCATGCGGGGCGCGATGGGACTGCCATTCATCGAGCGAGCGGCGATGAAAGAGGCGCTCTACGAACTCTCTTCACCAGAATTCGAGGGCCGCCTCACGGGAACGGACGGTTACGCTCTGGCAGTCAGGTACGCCTCGGAACGCTTCCGAGCCGCGGGCCTCATGCCGGGCGGACCTGACGGGTCGTTCGTGCAGCCATTTACGGTCGAAGCCAACGACATAACCGGTCCCATGGAACTGAGGATCGAGCACGACGGGTGGAGCGGCGCTCCCTACCGTTTCGGCCGAGACTACGTGGCCCGCGGGTTCACCGGCACGGGTAGAGTTGAGAATGCAGGCGTCGTGTTCGTGGGCTACGGTCTGGTCGATGCCGAGCAGGGTTGGGACGACTACGCCGGCGTGGATGCGCGGGGAAAGGTGGCCCTGATGTTCATGGGCACTCCGCGTGGTACCGGTGACTGGGGTGAGAAGAGTCGACCCCGCTTCAAAGCCTCGGTGGCCGCCGAACGGGGAGTCGCGGGAATCCTCCTCATCGATGATCCAGGCCCGTCCACACTCTCACCCATCGTCAGCGTCTACCACGGTATGGAGGGTGAGCATCAGGAGCAGATGCCGCTGCTCTCGATCCGGAACACGATCGCCGACGACATTCTCTACGGCACTTCACACACGGCGGTATCACTGCGAAGCCGGATCGCCGATACGGGCAGCCCATTCCCACTCGAACTTGAGATGCGCGTCACCATGGAGGCTGGTGCGGAGTACACGGCCGAGGCAACCACCTGGAACGTGGTCGGTTGGATCGAGGGCAGCGACCCATCTGTTTCGGACGAATACATAATCGTCGGCGGGCATCTCGATCACGTGGGACAGCAGGCGGGGGTCGTCTATGCCGGGGCCCAGGACAACGCCTCGGGCAGCGTCATGATCATGGCGATGGCCGAAGCGATGGCCCGGTCGGCCATCAAGCCGCGTCGCTCGGTTTGCTTCGTCCTCTTCGCCGGGGAGGAACTCTTTCTGCTCGGCTCGGAGTATCTCGCCTCGCATCCACCCCGCCCGATCTCGCAGGCCGTGGGGATGATGAACCTCGACATGGTCGGGACCGGACCGAGACTCATCATGGACGGCGGAGCGAGCACGCCGATCTTCCAGCAGTTCGTGGTCGATGCCGACCGGCTCTACGGGGGATTCGGCCTCGAGGACAAGGATCCGACACCTGCCAGACCGGGGGCGAGCGACCACTCCGCGTTCATCAACGCCGGGGTACCGACGGTCTACTTCCACAGCTCCGGAGCGCCGGGCCGGGCCCACACGGCCACCGATGTGCCGGAGAACATCGATTACGACGCGTTCTACCGCACGACCCTCGTCGTCTACCTGACGCTGTTTCAGATGGCCGATCGGAACTGAGAACACCCGGGCGTCTCTGGCATCACCATCCTCCCTGACATGGCGTCAGGGAGGTCGCCGTCGCCAGTTCCGCCTAGAGCGTTACGCGAGTAGCCCCGGAGTGTGGGTTCGGAGCCTTGTGGGGGAACCCGTGCTTCACGGATCGATTTCCATAACATTCTTCTTGGCTGGTTTCTTCTTCGCGGCACCTCCCACAACACTCTCGAGATCGGCATCACCCAAGGTACTTGCGAAATGATTCTTCAAATCGGAGACGCTGAACTCATATCCGCGCTGGGCTGCGTACCCGACCAACTGCTCCATGATCTCCTTGTCGTGCGCAATACTCCGCATGAATTCCGTAACCGTGTCCTGGCTCATCAATGCACCTCGCTTGAGTTTCGATTGAAGGTCCCAAGTAAAATGTGCAGCGCGGGGCTGTAGGGCGTTAGGGCGGCATGACCGACGATTCCGTCGGCCACACCAACCCACGTGCCGCCGCCAGGATCATCAGCACACCAACAAAGACAAGCAGCGTTACAATCGTGCTGCTGGACACCTCTGATAACAGGGGCGATACTTGGATGCGGATGGCTCAGACTCTCGCACCGAGGCAGAGCGTAGCATGAGGAAGGTACTGTTTCTGTTTGGCCAGATCAGCGACCAGGACATCGAATGGATGCTGCAGGTGGGTCGCAAGGAGACTGTACCCCGCGGTCAGGTGTTGATACGCGAAGGACACGCCTTCGATGCAGTCTACATCGTACTGGACGGCGCCTTTTCAGTGACGGTTTCCGCTCTGGAAGATCGGGAAGTAAACCGGCTGGGTTGCGGGGAGGTCGTGGGAGAGATGTCATTCGTGGACGCTCGCCCACCTTCGGCAACGGTGAAGGCGTTGGAGAATTCCACCGTCTTCGCCATTCCCAGATCACACCTCGCCGAGCGTCTCGAACAGGACATGGCCTGCGCTGCCCGTTTCTACCGGGCCATCTGCCTGTTCCTATCCGATCGTCTGCGAAGCAGTGTAGCTCTGATGGGCTATGACTCCGGCCAGGAGCTTGACGCGGACGTGGAGTATCAGGACGAGCTGAACCCGGGAGTCTTGGATAACATCCACCTTGCCGGTTCCCGTTTTGACACGCTGCTCAAACACCTCATGAGCAGTTGAGATCGGCGCCGTCACCAGACCTGCCCTCGGAGGAGAACGTCCTGTAGATGCAGGGATCGATATTCCGCAAAGTTGCGTTGGAGAGGTTGTCCTCACCTGACCAACTAGATCAGTTGATGCGGGTCACGAATCCCAGAGGCTGGCTCGCCCTTACCGGACTCGCAGCCCTCCTAATCACCGCAATCGTCTGGGGCTTCCTCGGTAGCGTGTCAACCAAGGTCAGCGGAATGGGCATTCTCGTGACCAGCGGCGGGTTGAGAGGTGTGTTGGCGACCCAGCCCGGCGAAATCACCGACATGCGCGCCAGGGTCGGCGATGTGATCGAGCGGGGACAGGTCGTGGCGACCCTGTTACGCGGAGATCCAACTTCCAGCAACCGCATTACCTATCTGTCGAGTCCACATCAAGGCCGCGTCGTGGAGATCATGCTCGGCCAAGGTGATTATGTGCAGCAGGGGATGAGGTTGTTGAACTTGGAGCCGGTGGACGCCAGAGTCGAAGCTCTCATATACGTTCCATTCACCAATGGCAAGAGGATCCAGCCTGCCATGGAAGTCGAGATCGCGCTATCGACTGCAAGACCGGAGGAGTTCGGCTACCTGCTCGGCAGGGTGAAGTCCGTTAGCACGTTTCCGGTAACAGAACAAGGAATGGTTCGCGCGCTGGGCGCTCCTGAGCTTGCAAGACAGTTCTCGCAGAGCGGACAACCCTACGAGGTAACGGTGGAGTTGCTGATGGATCCCACAAGCCCCAGTGGCTACATCTGGTCATCCCGTGGTCCGGACATCAGAGTCGAAAGCGGAACGGCCTGCACCGCAAGAATCGTGGTGGAGAGACAACGTCCCATCAGTCTGGTAATTCCACTACTGAGAAGAACGCTCGGCGTCTCCTGACGCGCCAACCAGTGTCAGTCGCGTGAGCACGTCAAAGGAGAAGCCCTGGGCGAAGCGTGTCAGGACACCCACCGTACTCCAGATGGAGGCCCTGGAGTGCGGCGCCGCTGCGCTCGGCATCGTCCTGGGCTATCACGGACGCTATGTCCCACTGGAGGAACTGCGCCTAGCCTGCGGAGTCTCCCGCGACGGCACCAAAGCCAGCAACATGTTGCAGGTTGCCCGCCAGTACGGACTCACGGCCAAGGGCCTCAAGAAGGAACCCGCAGGACTCAAATCGCTTCCTCTCCCACTGATCGTCTTCTGGAACTTCAATCACTTTCTCGTGGTCGAGGGATTCAAACGAGGTCGGGTGTATCTCAACGATCCGGCGAGTGGCCCTCGGACGGTATCAGAGGAAGAGTTCGATGAGGCGTTCACTGGAGTAGCGCTGGTCTTCACACCCAGCCCCGATTTTCGCAAGGCAGGCCGGAAGCCCAGCCTGATACAGGGCTTGCGCGGTCGCTTGTCGGGATCGGAGGTGGCCCTCGTGTACGTGGTTCTGGCGAGTCTGGCTCTGGTTCTCCCTGGGCTCGTGATACCGATCTTTACCAAGGTCTTCGTAGACGAGGTTCTCGTAAAAGGACTGCGAGATTGGCTCGCTCCTCTGTTGCTAGGCATGGGCATCACGGCGGTCTTGCGAGCCGCTCTCACTTGGCTGAGGCAGCAATATCTCTTGCGCCTCGAGACCAAACTCGCATTGAGCATGTCGGGTCAGTTCTTCTGGCACGTGCTCCGACTCCCCACCGAGTTCTTCTCGCAGCGTTACGGCGGCGAGATCGGCTCACGCGTCGCGATCAATGACAGGGTTGCTCAGCTGCTCTCCGGAGAACTGGCAACAACGGTTCTGAACATCGTGGTGATCTTCTTCTTCGCGATACTGATGTTCTACTACGACGTGACACTGACATTGGTGGGCATCGTCATCGCCGTGCTGAACGTGTTCGCGCTGCGTTACGTCGCTCGCAAGCGAGTCGACGGCAGCCAGCGACTCCTGCAGGAACAGGGCAAGCTGGTTGGGACGTCAATGGTCGGCCTGCAGATGATCGAGACACTGAAGGCCACGGGTTCGGAGCCGGACTTCTTCTCCCGCTGGTCGGGTCAGCAGGCCAAGGTGGTGAACGCACATCAGGAGCTGAGCGTCTACACGCAATTTCTCCTCGCCGTCCCCCCCCTGCTCACAGCGCTCAACACGGTCGCCATCCTCTCGATCGGATCGCTTCGGGTCATGGACGGCTACATGACCATGGGAATGCTGATCGCCTTCCAGAGCCTCATGTCGAGCTTTCTCGGACCGGTGGAAGGCCTGGTTGGGATGGGCGGGACCCTGCAGGAGGTGCAGGGCGACATGAGAAGGCTGGACGATGTGCTCCACTATGCTGCTGATCCTCTGTTGCTCCAAGAAGCCACTGCCGACGACCTCACACACGGCTCAAAGCTCCAGGGCCATCTGGATCTCGTCGACGTCACGTTCGGGTACAATCGCCAGGCACCACCCCTGCTCGATCGTTTCCGCTTGACGCTCAAGCCCGGCTCGCGTGTCGCACTCGTCGGATCCACCGGGAGCGGCAAGTCAACGGTTGCGAAGATAGCGGCCGGCCTCTACAAACCCTGGGACGGTGAGGTCCTCCTCGATCAGACGCCGCGGTCTGAGATCCCCCGTTCTCAACTCACGAGTTCGTTGGCCATGGTCGATCAGGAGATCTTCCTGTTCGAAGGCACCGTCCGAGACAACCTCACGCTCTGGGACCACACAGTCCTGGAGGCCGACATCGTACAGGCGGCTCGAGACGCACACATTCATGATGACATCGCGGAACGCCCCGGGGGCCACGACAGCCACGTCGAGGAGGGGGGCCGGAACTTCAGTGGCGGCCAACGCCAGCGACTGGAGATCGCCCGCGCCCTAGTGGGGAAGCCAACCGTTCTGATCCTGGACGAGGCCACGAGTGCCCTCGATCCAGTGACCGAGCAGATAATCGACACCAACTTGCGACGTCGCGGTTGCACCTGTCTCATCGTGGCACATCGACTGAGCACAATCCGCGACTGTGACGAGATCGTGGTGCTGGAGCAGGGCAAGGTTGTACAACGCGGGACGCATGAAGAATTGATGGGACAGGAGGGACCGTACGTGGAACTGATCTCCGCCGAGGAGTGACGAAGCCGAGCATGACGACTGTTCGCGACTTGTTCGAACGCAGCGGCTCGTTACGGGAACTGGCTGCCAATATGCCGCTTCTGCTTGACCAGCGGGGCGTGGTATCACTGGTATGCTCGGGCGGAGTGGATGTCTTCACGATCAGAGTACGGGGTCGGGAATTCGCGGGGTCGCGGCGGTTTCTCTGCCACATTCCCGATGGCAAGGCGCTATTCGGCGTTCCGTCGGATACGACCGAGGAAGCGCGAGGCATTCTGGCGGTGGGTACCTCCGGCACCACACTGCGCCAACTCGATATGTCCGAGCTGCTCGAGCTGGCCGCGGCTGCCGATTGCGGTGAAGCCGCCGCGGAGTTGGTCGACGACTGGCTGCTAAGCCTGTCCACCGCAATCTCGCCGGGAGTGACCCCCAAGAAGTTCGCCATGCTGGAGCCGGGAGACCGGCTGGCTCTGGCAGAGGGTGTGGTCGCGCGGTCTGGTACGGGGATCGTTTGGGTTCGTCACACGGAAGGCCAGTCTCACTTTTCGGGCATGCGG
>JAUVRV010000371.1 GCA_030597435.1 Gemmatimonadales bacterium
CACCATCCAGCTCGAGATGATGATGCCGATTGCGAACAGGATGAAGAATGCCGGCAAAGCGGTCGCTAGTTTCTGCACGATCGATCGTTGGATCTCCGGCCACCCAAAGCCGAGTATGAACAGTTCGATCACCGCAAAGGCAGCCGCCAGGATGAACACGACCTCCAATGGAAACGCGGGCAGACCCAGTACGTGTGGACGCAGGATCAGGCCATATGTAACGAGTGCTGCGAGAAACAGGATTGGAAGTAGTGCGTGCAGGAAAGAGGTCTGTCTGGTCCCGTCCGGGCTAGAGTCACTCTGAGATCGATCTGTCATGGAATTTGTTCTTTCTGTGCCTCACTGCCACCGCATTCTGATAGCTTCACTACGATGGCCGACAATTTCGGCAGCGCACTGGCTCGGCGCTATACTTGGCCTTATGGCCGGGTTCGCCCCCACCTGGGGTTCGCGACAATATAGCCGTTTCCTGGTGTGACTTGCAAAAAAGAAATTCATTTCTATAATGCAAGCATGATACGCCGACGGAAAATCACCGAGCTGCTACGCACCCGGCTCGATCGATATTCGGCCGTTGCATTGGTGGGACCACGTCAGGCCGGAAAGACCACACTCGCGCGAGCGTTGGGCGGTTCTTACTTCGATCTCGAACAGGAGACGGATCGGCTGCGCCTCGACCTCGAATGGTCATCGGTGACGGAGGGGAAGAAGCTGGCTGTCTTGGACGAGGCTCAATGCTGGCCGGAAGTCTTTCCACGACTGCGGGGGGCAATAGATGAGCATCCGCGTCGCAAGGGCCGCTTCCTGCTCCTTGGATCAGTGTCTCCGGGATTGATGACTCAGGTATCCGAGTCGCTGGCAGGTCGATTGTCCCTTGTTGAGTTGACGCCGTTCCTCGTGACTGAACTGCAGAGAGTGCCGCTCCAAACCGTCTGGTGTCTCGGAGGATACCCGGAGGGAGGCGTGTTGGACCTGGCCAGGTTTCCGCGCTGGCAGCACGACTATCTGGCCTTGCTGATGCAGCGCGATCTGCCCAACTGGGGCTTGCCGGCGCGACCACAGGTAACCCGGCGTCTGCTAATGATGATAGCAGCGACCCATGGCCAAGTTTGGAATGCGTCACAGCTCGGCCAGAGTCTGGGTGTATCCTATCCGACCGTTAACAGCTACACCGACTACCTCGAAGGTGCGTTCTTGGTCCGGCGATTGCCACCGTACCGAGCCAATCTGCGCAAGCGCTTGGTGAAGCGCCCGAAGGTATACTGGCGGGACAGCGGTTTGCTGCATGCGCTGCTGAACGTGGTAACCGAGGACGAGTTGCTCACCAAGCCATGGGTGGGCTCGAGCTGGGAAGGGTTTGTGATCGAGCAGATCCTCGGTACACTGCACCAAGCCGACCTGCACGCTGAGCCGTTCTTCTTCAGGACCAGCGACGGTTACGAAATCGACCTCGTGCTGGATTTCGGATCTTCGTTGTGGGCTGTCGAGGTCAAGCTCACCACGTCACCGGGGGCGGGCTACCTCGACCGGTTGAACCGAACTGCCGACATGCTCAACGCCGACAGGCGAATCCTCGTGTCGCAAACACCACGCTCTCACAGCTCCGGTGATCGTATCTCATGTAATCTGCCGTGGTTGCTCGAGCATATGGCCGAGCTGCTTTGAATGCGAGCGAGTCAACGTAATGCGCCGGTGATCTTGAAAACGTAGGCATAAGGACTCGGCACGTCTGCCGGTGACATTGTTGGAGGGATTATGACTACTTCGTTACCGTGAACCGCCCAGTCGATAGGCCCGTCGTAGCCCAGTAGCTTTACCGACACTCCATCTGTTTTGTCGAGGTCGGCTATCCCAAACTCTCCATCAGGCCATTCGGGAAGAATGACAAAGAGATCTGACCCCTTTCGCGTATAGCGCACAGCAAGCGTGTCGCCTGTCTTGGTGCGTTGTTCCCGTGCAGCCGTCCACGGGCGCGTGGAGTATATCGCTTCACCGTTGATCCGCAGCCACGACCCGATATCCCGCAGACGCTGCTGCATGATTACCGGAATACGACCGTCGGCGGTGGGACCCACGTTGAGCAGCAGGTTGCCACCGCGGCTCACGACATCGATCAACTCGTGAACGAGTTCCTTCGAGGTCCGGTAGTGATTGATGTTCTCGGCTCTGTTGAAGCCGTAGGAGCGGCCCATACCACGACTCTCTTCCCAGGGGTGGCTCGTCCCCACGGCGTCGGTGTCCTGGTACTCGCTGGAGTAATAGTCGCCGTGACGACCAGGCATACCCTTTGCCCACCGGTCGTTGACGACCACTTCGTCTCTATTGGGCGCGTTGTTGTACAGCCACGCAAGGAACTCCTTGGTCCTCCAGTAGTCCTCGCCTTCGTCCCACTCGCCTGCATCGGCAAAGATCACGGCGGGTTGGTATGCCATCACGAGTTCTCGTAGCTGTGGAATGACGTGTTCATCCACGTATCGCTGCAATGGAATCCCGTACCGGTCCATGTACTCCTGTTGGATGTAGCGACCACTTGGTGTTCGGCTGGTTGTGTTCGTCTCCCATTCGATGAGTGAGTAATACAGCCCCATCCTGAGACCCCTCTGCCTGACGGCCTCGGTCAATTCTCCTACCAAATCACGCTTCGGCCCGACATCCATGCTGTTCCAGCCTTGCTTGAACGGACTGTCGGTAGGCCACAGACTGAACCCGTCGTGGTGCTTACTGGTGAGCACTACGTACCGGGCGCCCGCTTCGGCAAATAGAGCCGCCCACAATTCTGGATCGAACAGCTCTGCCTTGAACATTGGTGCGAAGTCGCGGTACTCGAAGTCTGCACCATACGTCCGCTCGTGGAAGTCTTCGTCCCCTTTCAGTTCACCCATGACGCGAGCGTAGTACCACTCCGCGTACGAGGCGTATCGTCCCTCGGTGACACGAATCCACGCGGGCACCGAGTAAACACCCCAGTGGATGAAGATCCCGAACTTGGCATCGGGAAACCACTCCGGCATCGGCCGGCTGTCGAGCGACTCCCATGTCGGTTGGTACGTTTGCGTGGATGCCGACGAGAGAGGTAGGTGGATGAGCAGAGTCGACAGGAGCAGTCCCGTGCAGGACAGACTGGCAGTGGTTCGGAGCATGGCAATATCTCTCCAGAATGCGTTTCCAATTCTACGTCTTGTTTTCTTGCGCTGTCGTATCATCGTCGACTCACCGGCATCCCCTGGCGTCATATCGAACGGTCTCGTTGGGGCGCTCATGGATCCCTCTTCTCAGTTCCGAAGTTCCGAGTGCGTTCAGGCTCGAGTCCCCAATATTCAAACCTCGCAAGTCGGCTAGGGCAACGTCCACGATCGTCTTGCTTGAAGTTGGAGTAACTGGCCGCGCGATCAAGGTGACGCTACTATATGCATGGTTTCGCCTAGTTGAGGGTAAATGCCATGGCGTATGAACTGACAGATCTACGATACCAGCAGGGCGCTCGCGATCCTGATCAGATGCTGCAGAACCTGAAACGGGATTTCGAGTTCAAGAGCTCTGTGGGCATATGGTATTTCACCCCGGGTGGC
>JAUVRV010000381.1 GCA_030597435.1 Gemmatimonadales bacterium
CTGATCCACTTCACCATTCAGGGCTTGGTCGGAGGTGGCGGGCTCACTACCAGAGTGCAGTACATCTACGAGTCGGAAGCCGTCTTTGTTCTGGAGGGCGGCGCCAACTTGATGCTCAACGTCACGCCCTATTTCCGCATGGGGATCGGCGGCGGCTACCGCTGGGTCACGGACGTGGACATCAGGATCTTGTCCAGTGCGGCGATGAGTGCACCGTACTTCTCGATGACGTTCAAGTTCGGGAAATTCTAGCCACGTGCGGCCGCTTGCCAACTCCGCCGAGCGTACAATCGGAGTGCCACCGGTGGTGGAACTCGGTTGCGTATGAGTCCCGGCCTAAAGGCCGGGCTCAGCCAAGCACCAGGTCCTAAAGGACAAGACCCTCACAACTAGATCTTGCCGCGGACCGCGAAGATTCGTCCCAACCCCGGGCTTCAGTCCGGGGAAAGCGGTGACCGGGGTACCGGGTCAACGGGCTCCCGGGATACCGGGTGGTGACCTCCGCGCTCCTAGTGCGGTTGCCCCCCATACACAACCTTACCACCCACGATCGTGTACAGCACTTTGGCCTCGAGCAGCTTGGCCGGGTCGTTGTTGCCGACCTCAATGAGGTCCGTGTCGAGAACGGCTATGTCGGCCAGCTTGCCTGCCGTCAACGTGCCCTTGATGTCTTCCTCGAAGGCAGCCCACGCCGGTCCCTTGGTAGTGGCCTCAATCGCCTCTTCGATAGTCAGCCGCTGGTCGGGGAACCAGCCTTCCGCCGGTTCACCACTCACTGTCTGACGGGTAACGGCGGCATAGAGACCGTATACCGGGTTCAGGTAGTAGCGCGCGGCATTGGTGCCCGGGCTGTCACTCCCGAAAACCAGCACGGCTCCCGCATCCTTGAGATCACGGAAGGCATACGCACCTTTGCACCGCTCGTGACCGATCCGCTCCTCCATCCAACGCATGTCGTCCGAGATGTGATAGGGATTGACCTCGGCAACCAGGTTCAACTCACCGAACCGGGCCATGTCATCGGGATGCACCACCTGCGCATGGATCATTCTCCAGCGGTGATCACTGTCCACCATATCGTGCTCGTGCAGGACCTTGTCATAGATGTCCAGCAGAATACGTACGCCCTTGGTACCGATGGCATGGATGTGAGGTGCGATCCCCGTCGGCACGGCTTGGTTGACCAGGATCTCCAGGTTGCCCGGTGGGAAGTCGGTATAGTGCTGGTTAAGCCTCATTCCCATGGCTGCTCCCTCCCTACCCTCGGGGAACATGATCTGCCGCACCAGGCCCTTGTTGCCGGGGTCGTGATCGTAAGACTCGAAGAACATGGCACCGCTGCTGCCCATGATCCCGTCGACCCATGCCTTGTAACCAATGAACTTGAGCCAGTCGTCGCCGAAGCCCTGAGTGATTCCCAGAGCAGAAGTGTGCGTCACATTGTCCAGCGTAGGACGCAGATTGATACGCACCGTGAGTTCGCCGCGACGTTGCAGCTCGCGATACGCCGCCAGCTGCGGGGCGGTGGTGAGGTCCTGGATCGTGGTAACTCCACCCGTCCGCGCCTCGTCGAGTACGGCTTTCACTTGTATGATGCGCGTCTCGAACGGAGTCGGCGGAATGACATTGCGTACCAAACCCACGGCGGAGCCCCGCAGTATGCCGGTCAGTCTTCCGGTCGCGTCGCTCTCGATCACGCCACCACGCGGTGCACGCGTGTTCTGGTCGATACCCGCCAGATCGAGCGCCAAGCTGTTCGCGAGATACTCCGACCGATCCCACTTGTTGACCAAGACCGGATGCTCGGGGGTGACCGCATCTATCATGTCCCGGTGGGGCTTGAACGGCCCCGCTGCCCACTCGCCACCCGCCTCCTCACCCGTCGAACCCGCCGCCCACCGCTCGTAGGCTCCCCAATCACCTCGCGTGATCCAGCTCCCCACAGGCAGGTTCTCCGCCGCTGCGCCAATACGTTCGGTGAACCCGCTCGCATCGTGCACATCGAGCAGGTTCGCACCGGTCAGCAGTCCACCCGTAGCGTCGATGTGAACGTGCGCGTCGTTGAATCCGGGTAGCGCGAAAGCACCGTCGAGATCGATCGTCTCGGTTTCCGATCCAGCGAGCTTTCGAACCTCCGAGTTGGAGCCCACGGCAATGATCTGGTCGCCTCTCACAGCCACCGCCTCGGCCCAAGGTTGTTGTTCGTCCAACGTGTAGAACCGCCCATTCACCAAGACCAGATCGGCAGCCTCGGGTGCGCCACAGGCCAAGGCTGCGGCAAGCACCGGCGCCAACACGAGTAGCCGCTTCATGACGTTCCCCCATTGAGTTGAGAGTCGCTCCGGTCGAGTGCCACGGCAGAACAGCGTGAGGTCAGAGGGGAGTGGTTGCCGTAGCTCGGCCGAGTCTCCTACTGCTGTGAAGATAGGCCCCGCAGGCGGTGATGGCGAGTTGGTGGCTGCAGATTCTAGCCGCCAGAGACGAGGAGTGGAAGGAGGGGAAGGAGGGGAAGAAGGAGTAGCGGGGTCGGGGTGACCAGACTCACCCCCGCTCGACTGGGAGGACCATGCATGTCGGCCCACCTGCTCCCTTGCGGAACTCTGACAGGTCGATCGCGTGTACCACCACGCCGTGCCGCTCCAGCTCTCCGATCGCGTCGGCGTTCTCGGCCATGTTCGCGATCAACTCGTTCTCACCGAGACAGATGACGTTGCCTGTCGAGGGACCGCGGAGCGGAACCTCGATGACATCGAAGCCTGCCAGCATTTGCTTCGGTACGACACCCTCGCAGCAAAGCAGCCGCTCGGGACCGATCGCGCTCATGGCACCACCGAGATGCAGGTGTTGCTCGGGCACCTCGATCTCACGTACCTCATAGCCCATGTCTACGAGAAACGAGGCGAGCTGTTTGGCGCCCTCGGAGTTGGTCCTACGCGACAACCCCACGAACGCTACGGTTCCGGCGAGAATGACGTCACCACCTTCAACGGTTCCCGGCTCCGCTATTGCACCCGCACACGGCTCTCCCAGGGACGTCAGAGCCTGCGACATCCACTCCTCTTCACCTCTACGTCCTGCGATTCCCATGCGCAATTTGATGTAGCCTCTAGGGGTACACAACGAGACGTCACGCGTGAACACGGAGTTCGGATGCCCCTGGAGTTCCGGTACATCGACAATCTCAGCCCCGAACGCCTTCATCACGGAAGTCAGCCGATCGTACTGCCGTTGCGTCTCATCGCGATCGGCGACTTCGTTGATGTTGTTGGCTGTGTGAGTGCTGGGATCGAAGTACGCGTTGCAGGGTCGGGATACCACAACCTTGGATAGACGATCGCCCTCGTTACGCAACACGCGCGCTACTTTGGTTGCTCGGGTGGTTCCGCGGCGAGAGCCTCATTGA
>JAUVRV010000308.1 GCA_030597435.1 Gemmatimonadales bacterium
CATACCTGTGGAATCAGCATGTCGGGGTACACTTACTGTTGGGGAAGCAACAGCGTTTGGCAAGTCACATCCGACACACACGTCGGTAGCTGCTCTACAGGAAGCGATGACACCTCCTGCAATGCTGTACCGCAGCTAGCGGCTAGGACTCCGATATTTGTCGAACTCGACGCCGCTACAGCTGTCAACTGTGCCAGGACCGTAGAAGGCCGCATCTACTGCTGGGGTCGTAACGCAAGGGGAGAGCTCGGGAGGGGAACCATGACCGAGCGCGGACCCTTGGGCTCTGTCCTTGGTGACAGATCTTACACCGGTGTGGCGGTTGGCCATTCGTCCGCCTGTGCGCTGAGCTCAGGGGGATCCATGTACTGCTGGGGCCGAAACGCCGGGACGTTTGGCAACGGCTTGGATGTTGAGTTTAGCGCCGAACCTCAACTGAGTTCGTGCTTTGTGGCTTTGAAGACGATCAGCGCAGGCTTCGAGCATATGTGCGGTCTCGGACTCGAAGGAGCCGCGTACTGCTGGGGCCGGAACTGGCAGGGGCAGGTCGGCAACGGAAGGCACGGGCTGAGTGAACGCAGGCTCCGACCCGCGCTGGTGCGTCTACTTCTGCCCTGATTTCTCCGCGTGGACCAATACCCGACAAACTCACCGCTTGCTGTCTGCCACCATCGCCATGACTTGTGACATTCGCAACGCGGGTTGGCTAGATTCCGGTCTCTGCACCGGCCGGCTTCTGAACGGGAAGGGGTGATGAACAGGCAGCCTTACACGGTAGCCACACTCGCAGTCCTGGCTATTCTGCCGATCTCCGGGCTCCAGTCACAGCAGACCCGCGACGTGCCTGGCCGGGCGCTCACCGCGCAGGATAGCACGCCCATTGCTGGCGTCACGGTTAGGATCCCAGAACTCGGCATTGGCACCGCGACCGATGCATCGGGTGGGTTCGTGCTGCTCGAAATCCCCAGAACGCGGCATTCTGTAACGTTCCAGCGTATTGGAATGATCCCCGACACCGTCTGGTTGGAGCCGAATCAGGATACGCTGTTGGTATATCTGCAGTCGGTTGCCGTGGTGTTGCCGGGGATCGAAGCCCAGGCGCAGCTCCAAGCTCGTAAACGGTTTGAGGAGGTTGTCCAGCCGAGCATGGTGAGTATCGACAGAAACACGATCCGGACTCTTCCCGGTTTCGCAGAGGCCGATGTAGTAAAGGTGGTTCAGCTCCTGCCGGGCACGATTGCCACCAACGACTACTCGGTCGGTTTCAATGTCAGGGGCGGTGAGCCGGACCAGAACCTGATCCAGATGGACGGCGTTACGATCTTCAATCCGACACACCTCGGCGGCTTGTTCAGCACGTTCGACGCCAACGCCGTAGAGAACGTGAGCTTCATTACGGGCGCGTTCCCCGCCGAGTATGGTGGCCGCCTCAGCAGTGTGATGGACGTCGATGTCAGGGCAGGTCGGAGCGATCGTATTGGTGTGCAGGGTCTCGTTTCGCTGATATCCAGCAAGCTGCTGGTCGAGGGACCAATCGGTGGTACCGGTGCGACGTTTCTGGTCGGTGGGCGCCGCACCTACGCAGATGTGCTGGTTGGCCTGCTCACCAGCGAGACGATGCCGTACTACTTCTATGATGCGATCGGCAAACTCGCCGCACCAGTTGGTGCCGGCTCACTCTCGCTCACCGGGTACCTGGGCCGTGACGTGGTTGACTGGCCCTGGATCGAGGCGCAACCAGGGCGTGAGGGTGTGAATCTCGAAGCGAGTTTCGGCAACAAACTCGTCGGACTGCGGTTCAATCACCCGTTGGGGCGGGGTGACGTGACTATCGACGCCAACTACACTCGTTCCGCGCCGACTTTTGGCTTGGAACCTGGGCTGTTCAGGGCAGATAACCGGGTCGATCTCCTGGCCACGAAGTTCCTCGTCGCGCTGTCACCGGGAGCTACCCACGACGTGCGTATGGGTGCGGGGATTGAGAACTATGATATGATTTACCAGGCGGGCAGCGAGAGCCTCAGTGCAGAATTTTACAGAGCGTCCTACTCTCCCCGCGTTTGGTCGGCGTTCGTAGACGACCAATGGCGGGCATTCCCTTGGCTGTTTCTGCGCCCGGGACTCCGTGTCGAGGTGGTCGAGGGGCCCGACATTGTGAATTGGGCACCACGAATCGGAGTCAAAGCGTTCGTTTCACGAGACTTTGCAATCACCGGTTCCGTGGGCCGATACTACCAGGCGATCCACTCGCTGCGCGATCAGAACATACCGTGGAACATGATCGACTTCTGGATCGGTGCCGACGCGTCGACCCCGGTAGCGCGATCGGATCACCTGGTATTGGGCTTCGAACGTTGGTTCGGTCTCGAGATGTCACTCTCGATCGAGGGCTATTACAAAACGTTTGACAACATCGTGGATTACAATTTGGATGAAGACCCCAGGATACAAGGTGACGAGACGATACCGATGGAGGGTGAGGCATGGGGTGCTGATTTCTTGCTGCGCAAACACCTCGGCAGGTTCACTGGCTGGATTGGATACAGCCTAACCAAAGTGAATCGACGCTCGCGTGGCGCGGAGTTCCCGGCGGTGCATGACAGGCGTCATACAGTGAACCTGATTCTCCAGTCGCCGGGCCCTCTGGGCAGTGACATGAGCGTTAGGTTCGGATACGGATCGGGTCTTCCTTTCACGCCGTTCGTAGGTGAGTGGAGCCACCGTTATTACTACGCTGCCGATCACTCGCTCAACGACTACGATCGTGAGCCAATTGCCAGCCCGACACTCAACTCAGGTCGCTATCCGTATTACGGTCGCATAGACATCAGCTTCTGGTGGGAGACACGAAAGTGGGGCGGCATACTGCGACCATACGTACAGTTGGTGAACATGCTCAATCGAAAGAACGTATTCCTCTACACCTACGACTACACCTCAGTGCCGGCGACCAGAAGTGCGGTGTCACAGCTTCCCTTGCTACCCAGTATAGGTATGGAGTTCATATTTTGAGCGCGCGTGCGCTTACGATCTTGACCACCGCCGCCTTGTGCGGTGCCTGCGAATTCGGCAAGACCACCATTCCGGATGGAGATCCGATCGTTGTGGTGCACGCTGTCTTGCGACCGGATGTGAGCCAGCAGTGGATTCTAGTAGAGCAAACTCTCACGGGTTCTGCAATCGACTTATCTAGCGGATCGATTCCGGGCAATCCGCCACAGGTACCGATAAGTGAGGCGATCGTGACGGTCGTGAATGTCACGCTGCCTTCGGATCCGTGCGGTGCGACTCTGTTCACTGAAGCGCCAACGGACCCGGATCTGCCACGCTCGTTGGGCCTGTATTGGGGACCGCGTGATTGCCCTACAATGCGAACCGGTGACACAATGGAGCTGCTGGTTGAAACACTGGACGGGCATGTGGTTTCGGGGCGTATGGAGATCCCGGGTGCCGACGCAATGGTGCTTCGTGTAGAGGCGGACTCGGCCCTGCTTCCCGGTCCAACGCTAATCTTCAACCGCGATATCGATACTCTCGACGCGGAGGTCTTTCCCACCGTAGGCCGTGCCTTGCAGCTCGAGGTGCACCGCGCGGACAGCGTGGGGATGCCGATTCCAGTTATCCGACTGTTTGTCGACACGACCCGTATGACGGTCCCCGGGAACATGACGAACTTCTTTGCTGTCGTGTTAGGTGAGGAAGATTCCACTGAGGCGGAAGATGCTCAATCCGTGTTTCGTGCGGGCCGCTACTATGCAGTCACACTGGCACTGATGGACGATCGGTTTTTCGACTTCGCGCGTTCCGGCAACATGCCGATCTCCGGCCGCGGCTTCGTCAACAACCTCGAAGGCGGTATGGGCGTGTTCGGTGGCATAGTGGCAGAGTCCAACCAGCTCAAGGCAGTTGGTGAAATCGATGACGCTCGTGAGGGTGCCTACACCATGCAGGGGACTGTCGACGGGCGATCCGTCAACATCGATGTGGAACTCTACGTTGTCGCGACGGATCAGGATACGACAGCCACATCCGCGTTTGTCATGGGCCAGTGGTTCTATGGCGAGATCGACACGAGTGCCGATGGCCTATTCGTGGGTGACGGCTTCGCACTGACGATCTACAAAACCGATCCCGCTGACTCCACCATTCTCTCTAGCCACGTCATTAGCGGATCGTTGGGCTCAGGTGATACCTTCACTGTCGATGTCTACGATCGTGGTCAAACCGTTGTTGGTCAGCTCAGTGCTACGAGGGTGTCGACTACTGCCTCTGGCTCATAGGGGGTTCTAGGTTGGCGCAACCGAACCGCGCCAGTGGGCGGATCTCGTTTGCTGCAGTGCCGTTTGAAGAACCTCCGTGGTACAAGGTGCTTCTTGCGCCGTTCGTCGTTCTCTCCAACGCACTGC
>JAUVRV010000022.1 GCA_030597435.1 Gemmatimonadales bacterium
CCACGTGTTCGGCCAGGGCGCGGACGTGCACGTCAGACGATCCCGACGCAATGATGAAGTAGTCAGTAGCATCGCTGAGTTGCCGCAGGTCGAGAACAACGATGTCTATCGCCTTGTGGTCATCCAGCGTACTGACAGCTAGGCGGAGGTGCCGTGCCTGATCGGCGCCGTTGTCATCCGGTTTGCTTCTTGTCCGTCTGTAGGTATGGCCCGTTTGATTCAGGGTACTCAGTCCTCTATCTGATAGAATACGCCCCAGGCACCGGGGCCGACATGCACGCCAACGGCCGCGGTCACCGGGCTGACCAGACAGGTCCTAGGCGCATACCGCGCAACCAGATCCGTCTTGAGCCTCTCAGCAATAGCAGCGGCACCGGCATGGGCAATCCCAAGTCGGAGTGACGAGGGGCGGGAGGAGAGTCGTTGGTCTAGAATGCGCAGAACTCGGGGTATCAAGTGATCGCTGCCGCGCACGCGGTCCAACGGTACGATCTTGCCGTCGCTGTCGACCTCCAGGATCGGCTTGATGTCGAGCAGTTCGCCCAGCCAGGCACGGCCGCGGGTCACCCTGCCCGAGCGCAGCAGGTTGTCGAAAATGTCGACCGTGAAGAAACCACCGGACTGATCGCGTACGCGCCGCAGCTCCTGGTGGATCTCTCCTACCGAGCGACCCTCTTCAACCAACTCGGCGGCGCGCATGGCCAGTAACCCGAGACCGACGCTGATAGTGCGCGAGTCGATCACTGTGATGCCATCTAGTTTGCTGGCCTGAGCGGCGACCTGGGCCGACGCCAGCGTGCCCGAAAGCGCGCCGGCAATGAACAGCCCGATCACTTCGTCCGCGTCGGAGCGGGCGTCTTCGAATCCACGAATCAGGGCACCCGGCGTGGGTTGAGATGTCGTGAACACGGTGTCGCTCTCGCGCATTCGGTCGTACAGTTCGTTGCCGCGGATGTCGACCCGGTCGAGCAGCGTCTCGTTGCCGGCGATGATCTGGAGCGGTACCACCACTGTGCCGGTCCGGTCGATGGTCTCATCGGGCAGATCGCATGAGGAGTCGGTGACGATGGCTATCTTGCGGCTCGCCGCGTGAAGCTCGCGGTGTTGCTCCCGCATGTCGTCAGCCTTGGTGGTTTCTACCTTGCCCCATGAACCCACCAACTCGAACACCTGGTCGGGCGTGTCGGTGTGGATGTGGATCTTGAGTATATCGTTCGCGGCCAGCACGACCATCGACCCGCCAAACTTTCTCAGCTGCGCGCGGATCTCGGTACCGGGTGGGAATTTGTCGCCGCGTGCGAGGACCTCGGTGCAGTATTGGTAGTCGCGCTCCAGGGCCACCTCGGTCAGGGCTGCCGCGTCGGGCACATCGTATTCTACCGGTCCCTCGGCCGGCAGAATCGGGTCTCCCTCGATCAGCCGGACGATCCCCTCCAGCATGAGAACAAACGCCTTGGCGCCTGCGTCCACTACACCGGCTTCTTTCAGCACGGTCAACAGGTCGGGCGTGTGTTGCAGGGTGTCTTCAGCGTGATTCAGGACCCGTGACATCAGCTCCTCGAAATTGGACGTCTCGAGGGCTGCACGCTCAGCCTCTTCCGCCGCCTCACGGGCCACCGTCAAGATCGTGCCTTCTACCGGTTCATCGAGTGATTGATGCAGACGCTCGGCGCCGAGGCGGATTGCCTGCGCCACGTCTGGAGCCGAGGCGGTGGTGTTGTCTCCCAGTCTTTCCCCGAATCCGAGTAGAAACTGAGACAGGAGCATGCCGGAGTTGCCACGCGCCGAGAAGACACTGGCCTCCGCCATGGTCTTGGCAACGGATGGCAGGCTCGCGGGCCCGAGCCGACGCACGGCCTCGGCGACGGCCCGGAATGTGGCAGCAAAGTTGGTACCCGTATCGCCGTCGGGGACTGGAAAGACGTTGATGCGATTTAGTTCTTCACGGCCGGCGTCGACCCAGTCGGCCGCGGCAATCAGGGACGCCCTGAGCCGCGGTCCGTCGAGGTAGCCGATCCCGACCGGTACCGTTGTCACTATTCTTCCTTAACCACCCAGACTCTGACTTCGGCCTTGACCTCTGAATGGAGACGAACGGCGACCTTATAGATGCCGATCATCTTGATCGGCTCCTCCAGCTCGATGATGCGCTTGTCGAGCTGGTATCCCAAGCCGCCCAGCTTCTCGGCTATGTCGGCCGAGGTGATCGATCCGAAGAGCTTGTCGCCCTCTCCCGCCTTGACGGTGAATTCCACCGAAACGGCACCCAGCCTCTCAGCCAGCACTTCGGCATCACCCTTTTCCACCGCCGAGCGCTGCGCTCTTCTCACGGCCTCTGCTTCCACACGCCGCTTGTTCCCGGGCGTTGCGAGGTACGCCAGTCCCTTTGGCAACAGGTAGTTACGTGCGTAACCAGTCTTGACTTTGACCATATCACCGGCGTGGCCGACGTTGGCAATCGTTTCTCTGAGTATGACTTCCATATCTGTTCAATCCGTTGGCGGTCTCGTCCACCGCCGTCTTAGGTCCAGGCCCGAGTCGGCCACGCCTAGTAGGATGGCACCGGCGAGGACGATGGGCAATATCAAGATCGCCGCTACCACGACGAACGCAATGAGCAGGCCACTACCGGCCCCCATAAGTTGCAGACCGAACGCCACTACCGCGACTCCCCTTAGAGCGTACAGGGCACCCAAAACGAGCAACAGGTTGATGGCTCCCAGCTTGGCGGCCGCCAGCTGGGGAATCAGCAGTACCAGCAGTGGGACGATGGCAGCCCATCCGAGATGCTCGGTGAACCGGAAACTGCGAAATCCGGCCAGCCCCGGCCCGTACGGTCTCGCCGCCACACGATGGTAGATCGCCGTCGCCAAGGCCAGACCCGCCATGATTCTGAGCGCGGCCACGGCAGGGAAGTAGTCGGCCTGGAACCGCACGATCCTGTTGACCACTTGGACAATTTGGGTGGAACTCGTAGTGCCCCCGCCCCCGTCTCCTACGATCCAAAAGAGTTGCGACGCCACGCGGGCGAGATAGCCTGCTCTGTACTCCGCCCACCAATGAGCTTCGTTCCATGATGAGCCCATGACGAGCAGCAGTACCCCCGCAGCCAACGCCGCGGTGATAACTGCGGACAGCGCCCTGTGAATCACCGGTGCGCGGGTGAAGTGGGTTGCCGTGACGAAAACGCCCGTCGCAATGACGGCGCTCGCCCGCACTAGCTGGTCCGGCAGGTCCCCGGCCTCCAACAACCACACCAGGCTCAGGCCACCAGCCACCGCGGCAGTTAACGATTCCCGTGGTGTGCGGAAGGATGTTGCCACCAACAGAGCGGCGAGCGGGAGGGCGAACAGCGCAGCCGGTGCGAATATCACATAGGCCAGACCGGCCAGCACCAACAGGCGATGCCCGGCCAACCACCGTGTGACACTCATGCGAAACCGTCCCGCGGCACCCGCCCGGGCGGCTGCAGCATGCTACCGGCCGCTAGCCTTGATGTACGGTAGCAACGCGAGGTGTCGTGCCCGTTTTATCGCACGCGAGAGCTGCCTCTGATGTCGAGCGCACATTCCCGAAAGCCTACTGGGCAATATCTTGCCGCGTTCGGTGGTGAACCGCGACAGAGACCGGTCGTCCTTGTAATCCACGATTCTCACCCCCGACTCGCAGACGGGGCATGTCTTGCTTCGCCGCATCATTCTGCCACCTCCGCCGGTGTCTCAGGCTTGTCGGCATCTTCCGCCGGCGTCTCAGGCTTGTCGGCATCTTCCGCCGGTGTCTCAGGCTTGTCGGCATCTTCCGCCGGCGTCTCAGGCTTGTCGGCATCTTTCGCCGGCGTCTCTGCCTTACCGGCATCCTCTGCCTTCTTCTCAGGCCTATCTCTATCTCGTCTGTCGGACTCGGAGTCTGTTCGTTCGGGTATGACCGGTTCCGTCGCCAATCCCTCGTTGATCACGACCAGGTACCGCAGCACGTTCTCGTCCAGCTTGATCGCGCGCTCGAACTCGTAGAGCAGTTTCTGGTCGGACTCGAACTGTGCCACCACATAGTATCCCTGTTCCTTCTTGTTGATGGGATAGGCGAGCGTGCGCTTGCCCCAGTGGTTGGTGGCGGTGATTGGCTCGGGGTAGTCCTGATTCTTGAGGAGCGCATGGAACCGATCGAGGCTTTCAGTTATCTGCGCCTCTTCCATCGCGCTGTCGAAGATATAGACGATCTCGTACTTCCTGCTCATAGCACCTCCTCCGGTCTGTGCGACCCCACCCGTGCCGGGGTGGAGTAGGTTCAATTGTGAGAGGGAGGAATGTAGTTACGAAGGGAGTCTTGGGGTAGTGGTGAAAACGGGGAAGGGGGAACGGGGCACGGGGAACGGTTGTGACAAGCGTCGGTGAACTCGGACGAAAGGGAATCGTACCGTTCCCTCTTCCCTGTTCCCCGCTCCTCGACATTAAACCGGAACAACAGCACCTCCCCGTCCTGCACCACATAATCCCTGCCCTCGCTCCGCATCAGCCCTTGCTCACGGGCCGCTTTGTAAGATCCTGCTGCCACGAAGTCGTCGACATGAATCGTCTCAGCCCTGATGAAGCCTCGCTGGAAGTCGCTGTGGATCTTTCCAGCGGCGTCGTAGGCCGTGGTGTTGATCGGTACGGTCCAGGCCCGGGCCTCTTTGTCGCCGACAGTAAAGAATGTCTCGAGCTTCAGCAATCGATAGCACGCGTGAATCAGCCGCTCGAGCCACGGTTCTCCCATCCCCGCGGCGGCCAGGAATTCGTCTCGCTCGGCCGCGGTCAGATCCGCCAACTCAGCCTCGAACTTCGCCGAGAAAGTGACTGCCTCTGCGTTCTCATGATGCAGTTGGATTGCCTCACGCAGCGCGGTCAGGGCAGGGAGGTCCTCCTGACCCAGATCCTCTTCGGTAACGTTGGCGGCGTAGATGATGGGCCGAACAGTCAGGAAACCCAATTTGAAACACGCTGCTCTTTCCTGCTCCGATTGGACTGCCTCCCTCACCCCGTGCCCGGCCAGCAGCTCTTCGATGACCCGGTCCAGAAACGCGTCTTCGGCTCGAGCTTCCTTGTCGCCCGATCTGGCGGTTTTGTGAACCTTGACCTGCCTTCGCTGTGCCAGATCCAGGTCGGCGAGTGCCAGCTCTCCTGTGATCACGTCGTGGTCCCTTACCGCGTCCAGCTCACCCATCACATGGGTCACGTCGGGGTCTTCGAAACAGCGGACCACATGCACGATCGCATCAACGTCTCTGATGTGTCCGAGAAACTGGTTGCCAAGTCCCTCACCCTTGCTTGCGCCCTGAACCAGGCCCGCAATGTCTACGAACTCCACGGCCGCTGGGATCACCTTAGGGGGTTTAGCAGCACCCGCCAGTCGCTCGAGACGCTCATCGGGGACCGGCACGACCCCGATGTTGGGATCGACGGTGCAGAACGGGTAGTTCTCGGCCGTCGCGCCCCCGGAGGTGAGGGCGTTGAACAGAGTGGATTTGCCTACGTTGGGTAGGCCGACGATTCCGATACGCATGACATTGCCTGCGTGTAGTTGCGTAGTCGCACAGTCGTATAGCTACTCAGCGTCCATGCGTCTGTTATGGCGGTTCATCGCCACCTCCATCCCGTCCGTGATCCAGCACTCCACCGCCTCGGCCATTGTCGGGAGCAGTTCCGCCAGAGTGTCGACCTCCTCTGGTTCGAAGGGTGACAACACGAAATCGGCGGGATCTGGAAACTCATCGGTGACCGGACCGACACCGATGCGCAACCTGCCGTACTCCTGAGACCCGAGTCTGTTCTCGATGCTCGAGAGACCGTTGTGTCCCCCGGCGGACCCTCGCGCTCGTAGACGAAATGACCCGAGCGGCAGTTGAAAATCATCGACGACCACCAACATCTCTTGCGACAAGTCGAAGCCGGACGCGTCCAGTAGAGGACCCAGGGCGTTGCCGCTGCGGTTCATATAGGTGGTGGGCTTCACGATGGCAACGCGCGCACGCAATACGGTGCCGTCGGTTACGCGCGCGCGTCCGGCCCGGCGGAATGACGGCAGCCGCCATTCCCGGGCCAGGAAGTCGCCGAGGATGAAACCGGCGTTGTGCCGGGTGAATGCGTATGCCGGTCCGGGGTTCCCCAGCGCGACGATAGCACGCAGTGTTTAGCCCTCTTGGTCGGGGCTCCCGGCTTCGGCCTCGTCTCCCTCTTCTCCCTCGGCTCTTGGCTTCCGGATGAGTTCCGGTTCCAGACCCTCTTCCTCTTCCTCCTCGGCCTCAACCACCGGTTCTGCCTCGACCCGCGGTGCTACCACGGAACAGATCGTGGTATCGGGATCGTCTAGGATCTCTGCATTGGGTACAACGATATCACTCACGTGCAGCGACTGCCCAACCGACAATTCGGTAACGTCCAGCGTGACAAACTCCGGTAAATATCGCGGCAACACCTTGATCTCGACGTCGCGCAGCACCTGGTCCAATATGCCACCCTGGTTCCTGACACCGTCGGGCGAGCCCTCGAGCCGGATGGGGGTATGCACCGTGATCTTCTCGCCCGCGCGGATCTCCATGAAGTCGACGTGAAGCACGTTCAGCCGCGTAGCGTGTCTCTGTACTTCGCGGATCAGGGCCTTCAGCTTCTTGCCGCCCACCTCGAGTTCCACGATCGTTGAGGCACCGGCGATGGCGAGAACCTTGTCGAGTTCAGCCTGGGGGATCTTCAGAGCTTCCGGTTCCCGTCCGGCTCCGTATACGACGGCTGGGATCTCTCCTGCACGCCGAAGTTGTCGGGCTATTCCTTTGCCGGTCTCCTGTCGAGGCACGGCAATGAGCGTCATTGTCTGGGCCATCTTTCCTTCTTCCTGCTGTCTTTCGTTTCGGCGTCAGTCAAACAGAGAGCTTACCGACTGCGAACTGTGGGTGAAGTTGATCGCCTTGGCCAGTAACTCGGCGATTGACAGAATCTTGAGGCGCTCAAACCGGCGTTCCTCGGGGATATTCATCGTGTTGGTAACGGCTATCTCTTCGATAGGAGCTGTGCTGAGTCGATCGACCGCCGGCCCTGAAAGCAGGGCGTGCGTCTCACAAGCGTAAACCTTCCGTGCACCCAAACGCTTGAGCGCATGGGCAGCTTCCGATATCGTGCCGGCCGTGTCGATCAAGTCATCCGCCAACAGACAATCTCGGTCGGTCACCTCACCGACCACATTGACTACTTCCGCGATGTTGGCGGAGGGTCGCCGTTTGTCGATGATCGCGATCGAAGCATTCAGCCGTTTGGCGAATCCGCGCGCCATCTTGGCGCCCCCGACATCCGGTGCCACTACCACTGGCTGGTGCAGCCGCTTCTGGCGGTAGTGTTGTGTGAACACTGGAGCCGCGTAGAGGTGGTCCACCGGGATATCGAAGAAACCCTGCAGCTGGTGCTGGTGGAAGTCGATCGCCAGTACGCGGTCGGCGCCAGCCGTCGTGATTACGTTTGCCATCAACTTGGCGGCAATCGCCACACGCGGTTGGTCCTTGCGGTCCTGGCGTCCGTAGCCGTAGTAGGGAATCACGGCGGAAACCCGGGCAGCGCTGGCCCTGCGAGCAGCATCGATCAATATCAATAGCTCTAAGATGCTCTCTGCCGGTGGCGACGTGGGTTGGATGATGAACACATCCTGACCTCTGACGTTCTCGTCGATCTTGACAAAGATCTCCCCGTCGGCAAACCGCCGGATCGTCACCTGGCACAACGGCTGGCCGAGGTTGGCGGCAATCTCCTCGGCAAGCGGCCGATTGGCCGTGCCGGACATGAGAAGCATCCTGCTAGATGCAGCTAGGAATTCGTCTGTGTCGGTCATAGTCGGGTGAAAACTTACTCATGGATAGGGAGATGGAGAAGGGGAAGAAGGGGAAGGAGGGGAAGGAGATGTCCTGCCGCCGTCAGCTATCCGAGCGGCAGGTGCGATCCCATATTGGAGCCGATCTGAAGGGCGGAGCGGCGTACCCGCCCGCACGTCTGGCCTCATTGGCCCCGGTGGATTCGAACCACCATCGCCGGATCCAAAGACCGGTGTCCTGCCATTGGACGAGGGGCCATCAACCTCTTACCAAACAACGCCTTACGGTGAACGCGTAGGGAAGCAAAGCTAATCGGTGAGCTGCTGGTTGTCACATGCCCGGAGCGGGCGAGTGGGTCAAGTTGGGTCGGGTCCGGGCGCCGCATCGGCCCGCGTCATCGTTTTGATGACTCTGAACCATCGTTCACCGACCTCGACCGCGGCGTTATCGCGTTGATTCTCGTTAGCGTAGATCGCGATGACCGCCGAACCTGAGCCGGAAACTCGCACCAAGCGAGGACCCGATTGCGCCAGCCGCTCGAACAGCTCTCGTAGCATAGGCTCCTTGCCGAACAGAACGGTCTCGAAGTCGTTCCCACCCAGCCGACCGATACCACCCCAGGTGGTCAGCGCATCCAAGTCCAGCACGACTGCCCCGCGCCGGTCGCCCGATGCCTTACCAATCCTCAATAGACCGTACGCTTCCTCAGTACTCACACCGAACTCCGGCACGACCACCAGTGCGGGAGCCGGTGGGGGGGCGGGCAGGCGGAATAGCCGTTCCCCTCGACCCCAACCGATCGCCAATGGGGCGCCCGACGCAAAGAACGCTGCGTCACTCCCCAACTTGGCCGCGAACTGGAGTATCTCGTGGCGAGGTACGGCGTTGTTCACGATGCAATTGACCGCGTGGAGCGCAGCCGCCCCGTCACTCGATCCTCCACCAAGACCGGCTTGAACCGGGATCTCCTTATGGAGTGCGATGCGGACGCCCAGCTTGGCCCCGGTCGCAGTGAGCACCATGTCGGCAGCGCGATAGACCAGGTTCTGTTCGGTCGGCCCGGTGTCGGCGCCCTCGACCTGGAGTTCGATCTCGCTCTCCGTACGCTCAACCGTGATCGTGTCGTGCAGCTCCAGCAGCGCGAACAGGGTTTCGATGGAGTGGTAACCGGAGTCTTCTCGCGCTAGGACGCGCAGCAACAGATTGGTCTTGGCGTGAGCCTTGATGGTGACCGTTTGCACTTCACTCGGCGTCATGCTCGAGATCCCGGCTCCACGCCATCCCCCTCCTGCAATCCGCCCCGCCTCAAATCTGCGAGGTGGAGGTGCGCGCGCGACAACGACCACAGCCCCAGCAGCGTGATGGGGAAGAAGCCACCGAGATGGAACCCAATGGCAAACGACACGGCCGGACCAACCGCGACGCCGTAGAGCGCCGGCAGCGTTATGCGGCAGAGAGCTTCCCACTGACCGAAAAAGCCGGGGCTCAATTGCACCGCTATGCCGAACGCGAGCAGCGACTGCAGCATGATCGCCGCGCTCCAGGGCACATCCAGGCCGAACGCATTCATGGCGAGCCAGAAGGAGGCGGCTCCGGTAAGCCATACGACGAGTGACCAGAAGGCGGCCGCCGCAAAACGACGGGGGCTGCGCAACACGTCCAAACCAGACACCAACCCTTCAACAAGCGCGGTCAAGCCTCGAGACCATCTGTCGGGCAGGATCCTGCGGGACACCGCACCGGTGACATCAATTGCCAACCGGGGCCAGTGGACCACTGCCAGTGCCATAATGAGCAGCAGCAAAAACATGACGCCGGCAACCCGTACAATACCGCCCAAGGTCGCGTCTTCGCCGATCGACGTATCCGAGCCGAATCCGCCCGCCCAGATCCCCACTACCAGTAGCGCCACAAGGGTGATCCCATCCAACACCCGCTCCACCGCAATGGAGGCGAATGCGGTCGTGAATCGCACACCGGTGAGCCGGCGTGCGGCATATGCCCGTGCGAACTCACCGGCCCGTGCGGGCAACAGGTTTGTGGACATGAATCCGATCGCGGTCGCATGCCACAACGGGATGAAGGGGAGAGCCTCACCCTCCAAGCGCAACAGGTATTGCCAGCGGACGGTGCGCAGCGGAAAAGTCAGAGTGATCAGAACGATCGACAGTGTGAACGGCAATGGTCGCACATTACGGATGTGGTCCCATACTTCTGCCGCGCTTACATCATGCAGTGTCCACCAGATCAGCAGCACCGCAATTACGAGCCCGAGCGCCACGGTCCAACCGAAGCGGTGCGATCCGTTGCTACTTTTCGATGCTGAGATCGACGAGGTCGAGGAGTTCGTCAACGAGGTCTTGGAGGTGTGGTCCTTGCAGGTCTGTTTCGGCCAGCGCTGTGCGGATTTGGTCGCGCACCGAGTACGCCTGTTCTAGCGCCGCGGACCCACTGTAGCAAAGCTCGGTGATGGGTATGGCAACGGCCGCGGGTGGCTCGCTTGACTCGTCTTCCACCGCTGCGACTGCCGCCGGTTCATCGTAGCCGAGCTGAGTGATGGGAATGACGTCTTCGGTCGACTCCTCAGCCACGACCGGGGCTTCAGCTTCCGTCACTGTAACGGGCTGCTCGGCTGGCTGAGCGATTCCCAGCAATTCGTCTATCGAAGGCTCACTCGGCTCGGTTTCCTGTTCCAGCTGTTCGTACCGTGCCCAGCTCGCCACCAAGCCAGGGTCGGCCGTGTCGTTCTCGATCGCCTGTGTCGCGACCGGCTCTTCCGCTGGCTCCGGGGCCGGCTCGGCGTCAGGCACTGCGGCCACAACCGCGGCTTGGTCGGCTGCCCAAGGGTCCTCGGCAACGGCTGGCACCGCTTCAACCGGGGGCGGGTCTGCGACCGTCACGTCTACGACCTCGGTTTCCGGCTCAACAGCGGGCAGGTCAGCTACCGACGCGGTAACGATTGCGGATTCCGGTCCCTCGTCGACATAGACTGTCACTGCCGCCGAAGGTGCCGGAGGACGTGTGGGGTGATCGGCCTCGGCTTCCACCTGCGGGGGCTGAGCCGCAGTTGGCAGCGCTTCGAGCCGTGCGGTGGCTTGTGTCAAACGTGCGGCGAGTCCGCCTGGTTCGCCTTCTGCCGATACGGTCAGGATCGCGCCCACTTCGCGTAGGTAACCCGCGAACTCCTCCGTGTGATGCAGCGGGACCCCGTGTCTCACCGCCTCTTGAGCCACGTGGGCGAACTGGGACACGGCATTCTCGACCGGTCCTCCACCGGCACTGACCAGTGAGCGGAACGTCGACGTCAGGGCCAAGGCGCGCAGTTCCCGCTGGGTGTCCCACTGAGCGCGTTCCAGTTCATCGGCCGCCTGCTTCAAGTGCTCACCGTGAGCGACTAGCTCCATCTGGGCCAGGCGTCCCGGAGCCGCAACCGGTGTTCCGGCCTCGAGGATGTGTGGGCCGCCATCGTCATAGTACAGCGACTGGATCGGGACTACTTCGCCGCTGGCGTCGAGAATCGCGCCAAATCGTCGGGCAAACTCGCGCGCCTCCGGCGAGTCGGGTCGTGCGGTTCCCTCGCTGGTGATCTCCTGGGCCGCGTGGGATAGCGCTCGTTCTGCCACGTCAAACAGCAGCGCGATGTCGCCCGTTTGCTCACCGCGCCGGGCTATCCCTGCCGCCCGCTCGACTCCGTCCATTACTTCGGGAATCGGTGAGATCTCAGGGAGCACGGCGAGTCCCAGAAGCGGCTGCATGGTCTTGAGTAGATCGTCGAACTGATTGGGCCGGGGAGTTTCCTGCTGCAGGTTCTTGGCCGCTGCGTTCAACGCGCTGGCAACTGTGGCGCACTCGCGTGCCACGAACGCGCGCGTTCCAGAATCGATCCCAGCCTCCGCACGCGACCGCCTAACGGGTTTGACCTCGCCGGCTGCCGCGTTCAGCTCCTCCGCGGCCGCGGTGGCGATCGTGTCTTCCGTGCCCGACCACTCACCGACTTTTCGTACCAAGATCCTGACGTCGTCGACTGCGCGGATGGCGATGTGTTTGGTGGCTTCGTCCCAGGGGGTTCGTCCTTCACGGACTGCTCGGGCAAAGTTCTCCAATGCCGCCGCGACTTCACCGATTTGCTGCTCGTTTGCCATGAGAGCGGAGCCTCGGAGGGCTCGTGCCAGGCGGAGGAGTTCTTCCCGATCCGGCCCATCTGCGGCCGAAACGAGCACGTCGAGGCGGTCGATATACTCGCTCGCCTCCATCGCGAAGAACTCTTTCAATCCCATCCGTGCATTCATGGTTTCACTCGTGCGGACAAGCTAACCTCAACGTGCCGAGTCTACCAGGGAACGCATCTCGCGAACCGCGGCTTCGATTCCGACGATGATGCTGTGACTCACGATCGAGTGCCCAATGTTGAGTTCCTCGACCTCGGGGATCGCCGCGACCGGCTGCACGTTCCGATAAGTGAGCCCGTGGCCGGCGTGAACCGCGAGCCCAATTTCCTTCGCATGGCTCGATGCCAGCCGCAGGCGCTCCAGGGGCTCGTCCGATCGGAGGTAGCTGTTCGCGTATTCGCCGGTATGGAGTTCCACGGCCGGTACGCCGAGTTCAGCGGCCCGGTCGATGGTTTCCAAGTCAGGACCGATGAACAGGCTGATCAGGATTCCCGCGTCGGACAGCACGGCAATGGCGTCCACCAAGCGGGCATCGGTCTGACCTCCCACCCCCAGATTGAGACCGCCTTCAGTCGTGATCTCTTCACGCCGCTCCGGCACAATTGTCGCATGGTGAGGCTTTATTTCAGTGGCCAGTGTCACAATGTCGGGCGCGGCTGCCAGCTCCAGATTCAGAGCGGTGGTGACCTTCTCAGCCATCGCCAGAATGTCATCATCCTGGATGTGACGACGGTCCTCGCGCAGGTGCATGGTGATCCCGTCAGCGCCCGCCTGCTCACACAGTGCCGCTGCCGCGACCGGGTCGGGCTCGTCGGTCCGCCTCGCCTGCCGCACGGTGGCTACGTGATCCACGTTGATGTATAACCGCATTGTCGCCTTGCCCCGCTTTTTGGAAACGTATAGGTTCGAACCGTTATGAACTTCACGACGTTTACTCGGATCGCGCAACCTTCGGCTTTCTGGTTGCTCGTGGCCCTCACTGCAACGGGTGTTGCGTGCAGTTCGACGGGTGGCGCTGGCTCGCCCCAACCCGCCAATCCTGAAGCTGCGGTGATCGAGTTCCTCAGTGCCGTACGCAATCAGGACATGGCTGCCATGGAACGGCTGTGGGGATCGTCCGCGGGACTGGCAGCGGATCAGATGGATACTCACATGCTGCAGCAACGTCTGACCGTGATCCGGATCTACCTGGCGCATGAGGAGTACGCGATCGTCCCACAGCCCCGTGACATGTTGGTTGAGAAGCGGTCGAACGAGCAGGTGGTTTATGTGCGCCTCACCCGCAAGGGATGTACTCCGGTGGTGCCGTTTACTGTCGCACCGTATCGAGGTGGTTGGCTCGTCCGCGACATGGATCTGGAATCCGCGGGCAACCCGGAGCGAAGGTGCCGACCGTGAGATCCGCCGCGCGGTACCGCAAGCGCTAACCGGGTCTATTCAGTAAGTTCCAGGAGGATACCGCCTGTGGCCTTGGGATGGACGAACGCTGCCATACGGCCACCGGTGCCCGGGCGGGGAGTCTCATCGATCAGCTGGTAACCACGACGCCGGCACTCTGCGAGGGCGCTACTGAGATCGGAAACACGGTAACATATGTGGTGGATTCCCGGCCCACGTTTCGCGAGGAAACTGGCGACCGGGCCATCCTGTGTCATTGGCTCCATCAGCTCGATCTCCAGATCGCCCAGGTGCAGGGAAACAATTGTTGCACCGTCGGCTGTTTCTGGAGATGATGGTTCGAGCCTCAAGACGTCGCGGTAAAAAGCCATAGCCTCTTCGAGGTTCGCAACCGCGATCCCTATATGGGCAACTCGAGCGTCAGGTTTTTTCACGGGTCCTCCTGAATGGGCCCACGCAATCCGACCCGACGGGCCGGACATGCGCAACATAATGTGAGGGAGATAGTCATGGCAGGGACGGAACTACTAGTGGAAGTAACGGACGACACCTTCAAACAGGAGATCGTGGAACACCAGGGCCTGGCCCTCGTCGATCTTTGGGCTGTGTGGTGTGGGCCGTGTCAGATGATAGCACCAATCGTGGAAGAGCTGGCACAGGAGTATCAGGGCAAGCTCAAGGTTGCCAAGATGGACGTCGACACCAATCAGCAGACCGCGATGCACTACGGAGTACAGTCGATTCCCACCCTGTTGCTCTTCAAGGACGGAGAGGTGGTCGAGAAGATCGTTGGTGCTCTGCCTAAGCCGAACGTGCTCGCGAAGATCGAACCACACTTGCCGGCAGACTGAGTCAACGATCCGGAGCGGTAACAGACTGTCACAGCGGCGCGCGGCGATTCTCCGCCCGCGCCGCTGTATTTTTTGGTTGAGGGAAAAGTGGCCGGAACGCTATACGTAGTGGCGACCCCGCTGGGAAACCTATCAGACCTGTCTCAGCGTGCGGGTGAAGTCCTGCGCGGCGCCACACTGGTGGCTGCGGAGGATACCCGTAGGGC
>JAUVRV010000207.1 GCA_030597435.1 Gemmatimonadales bacterium
AGGTGGGTGTACCGATGGACACTCCTATCGAGGTCAAGAATTCACCGCCCGCTCTCTTGATGGCCTTTGCGATGCCAAAGTCACACAAGACTGCTCGACTATCGTGGAACAGGATGTTACCTGGCTTGATGTCACGATGAACGACGTTCCTCTTGTGTGCATAATCCAACGCATCGGCTATCGGTGTCGCGATCTCCAGCGTCTCGGCGAGCGTGAGCTGTCGGCCCTTGAGTAGCTGCTGCTCCAGTGAGCCCCCGTTTGCCAGCGGCATGACGTAGTAAACGAGATGCTTCTTCTGTCCAGACTCAATCAGTGGCTGGATGCTCTCGTGGTGCAGCTCCTTGAGGAATTCAATCTCCAGATGGAACCGCTTGGACCATTTTGTCATCTGGAAGTATGGGTCGAACACCTTTACGGCGACTTGTTCACCATCATCCAAACGCTCGGCAAGGTACACGACTGCCATGGCGCCCCGGCCGATACGGTGCTTGACATCGTATTCGTCTATCAGGGCTTCACGTACGGTTCCAATGGGGATCATGGGATCACCGGAGGGGTCTGAGATTGTCTAGGTGGTCATCCTCCCCACCAACTCTCCCGCAGTGCTCGGTCTGTCACCCGGCTTCTTGGCCAAGCCGCATAGCACCGCGTCTTCCACATGCTGAGGGATCTCCGGTCGCACCACTCGCATCTTGGGCGGTTGCTCGCTCACGTGTCGCGCCATGATCGCCTGCGCCGAGCGACCGGTGAATGGTGGCTCGCCGACCAACATCTCATAGATGACACAGGCCAGTGAGTAGATGTCGCTACGACCGTCGAGCTTGCTCATGCCGCCGGCCTGTTCGGGGCTCATGTAGGAGGGGGTCCCGATGATGAGCCCGCTGGATGACAGATGCTCGCCACCCGCCTCGACGATGGCGCGCGCGACGCCAAAATCACACAAGAGTGCGTCGCTGTCGCGGAACAACACGTTGCCCGGCTTGATATCACGGTGTATCACGTTCCGACCGTGTGCGTAGTCCAATGCGCCGGCAACGTTGCGTGACACGTGGAGCGTCTCGTCGAGCGAGAAGTACATCTTTTCCCGCAACTTGACACTCAGCGACCCACCGTCTGCAAACGGCATCACGTACAGCAAGAAGCCGCCGATCTGATCGGAGTTGAGCAGGGGCAGGATGTTGGGGTGGTCGAGCTTCTGCAGGAATCCGATCTCACGGTGGAACCGCTCAGCGCCCACCGAGACGGCAAACTCGGGCCGCAGCACCTTCACCGCCACAATCTCCTTGTCCGGCACCCTGGTCGCTGAATACACGCCCGCCATCCCGCCACGGCCCAGTTCCTCCATGATGTCGTAATGGCCTCTGAGAGCTGTTTTTATGGCGTCGAGGCGGTTGGGCAAGCGAGCCTTCCTCGTGGGGATTGGACTAGTATGGGGCCTGACCGGCGGGATGGCTAGAGCGGGTCGGGCGGCCACGGAGAAAGAACGATCACGGAGTTCATATGTCCGTGACCGTTAGAGTCCGTGGCCGACAGAGTCCGTGATCGTCAGTTCTCCGTGGCCGATTGTTCCGTGGCCGCTACAATTTCGCAGTTTCTTCCAGTTCCTTCCCAGTCGTCTCCGGCAGCCATTTCAGTATCAGCACCAGGGCCACCACCACCGAGATCGCGGTGAACGATACGGAGTTGCCCCAGCCATATGACTCGGCGGCCTTACCGACGAGCACAGGTGATATGACGTAACCGATCCGACCCAGCAGGTTGTTGGTCCACGCAAAGGCGTCGGCCCGCATGTCGGTGGGAAACAGTTCCGTCGTAAAGGCGTTGAGTAACGCGAGCAGAGCTATCGCTGCAAAGATGGCGAACGAGAGCGAGATGGTGAGCATCCAGAAGTTCGTGAGCTGATACGCCAGCACCACGAATACCGCAGAGACGCAGTAGATGAGTACTGCCGTACGCCGTCTACCCCATGCGTCGAGCAACTTGCCGATGCTGAAGATGAATGGCATCGCGAGGATGGATGCCAGGGTCAGCGCCTTTGCGACCTGCAGGTCCGTGAATCCCGCTTCGCTCACGGCGTACTCTTTCCAGAACACGACCACCGTGTTGGTGCACATGTAGGTGAGGCCCCAGATGAGTGCCATCTGGAACACCCGTTTTCGATAGGGAGTTCTCAGAATGGCAAGCAGCGGCCGCCGTTGCTTCTTCTGTTCGTCGGCATACTGGGAGAACCGCTTGGTCTCACGCAGACCGCGCCGCGCGTAGGCCAGCAACAAGAGTGGGATTATCCCCACGAAGTAAACGGTGCGCCACCCAAACGGGCTCGCCAACAATGTTGGCACGATGGCAGCGCAGACGATCGAGCCCAGTGAGTTGACCGCCTGCAATAGTCCCAGCGCGAAGCCACGGTGCTCCGCAGGGAACTCTTCAGCTGCAATCACCATGCTGAGCGCCCACTCGGCGATGAGGAAGATGCGGCCGAGGAACTGGAATGCGGTGAAGTCGTACGCGTTGCGCGACAGCCCGGTCATGAACGTGAACAACGCGTAGCCCAGAATGGTTACGGTGAGGACCTGGCGCCGGCCCCATTTGTCGGCCAACCGCACTAGCACATACGAGAGAATTGTCCCGGCGCTGATGACAGCGACGATGAGACCGCCCTGACCCTGGCTCAGACCCATGTCTGCCCTGAAGTTGGGCAGGATCTGGCTCAACGCCGTGAAGTCGTAACCTTCGAAGAAGGTCGCGACGCTCAGGAAAACGAATAGGCGTTTTTGGTACGGCGTGAACTTGGGCTTGGCCAAACGATTACTCAATCTATGGGAAGACCACTACGCTCTCGTTGCCGTCGGCACTCGCCGCAGCGATACCGAAGAAGTAGTTGTCGATTATGATGCCATCGAAGGTGTACTCATTCACGTTCCCCACCCAGCGCGAGAAGTCCCACGTGGGTGAATCGGTGAGACGCCAGTACACCCGGTAGCCAATCACGTTCTCGGCGTCGTGTGGAGCCTGCCACGATAGCCGCGCCGAAGGACGGTTACCACCGCTGATGCGAACATCTGCCGGAGGACCAGGTGCCCACGCGAGCGATGCCAACGTTGCTGCGTTCAGCGCAGTGAGCTTCTTGGCGTAGTCGAAGTCGACCTTCTCCAACACGTCACCGTACTTGATGCCGTTCTCCACCCGGATGTTCTGGTGCTGCCGGTTGTAGTTCTCGTTCGTCTCCATGATACGGACGGCCGGGTAACCGAGGTTGGCAAACGGTGTATGGTGCCCACCGCGGCCGAACCGGTCCAAGCGGTATACCATGATCACATCGAGATTGTTGACGTACTTGTCTGCCATGTGATCCACGTAGCGGGCCACCTGGCGTGAGATGCCGTCTACCTCGCCGCCGGTGCGCCGCTGCCGGCCAACCAGGCGCATGATGTTGTTGAACTCGATGGCCGAGACCTCGATCGTGCCCGAATCCCGCGCCGCCTGTGTCAAACCGGGCCCGGCGAGTTCCCGCAACGCGATCTCGAGCGGTGGTGTGCCGTCGGAGAATACGCGGGCCGTCGTGTTGTCGATGACGCCGTTGATGCCCTCGACGTTGCCGATCATGTCGTTGTTGAGCATCGCCTCTATGTTCCAACCGTTCTCCAGGGCATGACGGGCAACCGTGGCACCACCCAGTAGTCCCTGCTCCTCGCCCGACAGGCCGAGGTACACGATCGAACTGTTGAACCGGTACTTGGTCAGCACACGAGCGGCCTCGATGGTGCCGGCCATCCCACTGGCGTTGTCGTTGGCGCCCGGGTTCGAGTCGGTGGGAGCCCATCCCCTGCCACTACTGATGATGTTGTCGATATCACCACTCATGACGACCATGCGGTTGGGGTCGGTCGTGCCGCGCTGTATGGCAACGACACTCACCACGTTCACCGGGTCGGGTATCCGCCGGCTGGGTGGGTAGACCTCGGAGACGTAGAACACCTCGAGGCAGCCACCACACTCAGCCGAGATCTGGTCGAACTCCGACTTGATCCAGCGACGTGCGGCTCCGATTCCCCGGGTGTCGGACAGCGTGTCGGAAAGGGTGTGGCGTGTCCCGAATCCGACCAATCTCGTCACGGACTCCCGCAGCCGATCGGCCGATACTGCGGCGACGATGTCGTATATCCTGGGATCGTCCTGCTGCGGTGTCTGTTGGGCCCAAGCGGGTGCTGCTGTCGCCATGAATGCGAGCAATGCGGTGATTCGCACGGGTCTCTCCTGAGGGGTCTGTCTCGGCTGGTACGCTACGCACCCTCACACATTGACGCAAGTGAACCGGACCATACCTTAGACACACTCACCGCAAGAACAGAACGCACCCTGACCCACACGGGGAGGTGTCTATGCGCCGTTCGCACCTGCTTCTGGCATGCATCTGCGTCACACTCGTTGCCTGCTCCGTCGACATGTCTGTGCGCGCCCGCACGCAGGCCGAGCAGGAACTCCAAACCAGGGTTGACGATTGGGTCCGTGCGATGAACAACATGGATCTGGAGTTCCTGGCCACGATGCACCATCGCGTGCCCGAGCTGAAGGTCATCTGGCCCGACGGCCGCGTGGCCCACGGCTGGGATGAGGAACAGGCCCTGCACCAGGAGGCCGCTGAGGGCGTGGACCGCATCAACTTCGGGGTCCAGGGAGTGGAGATCGAGATCCTGAAACCCGATGTCGCGCTGGTCACGTTCCGGCACTCGACCGACATCATTCGGGAAGGCGGTGAGCGTGCCATGCCTACCGCAGGATCCGTCTCCATGGTCTGGGTGAAAGACGACGGCCAGTGGAAGATCCACTTGGAGCACCATTCTGTGAGGCCGCCGGCGGCGAATTAGGGCTGTAACACGACTTTCTGCCTCCTCTGCGCCTCCTGCCTCTTCTGCCCCTACGCGTGGCTGGGGGAAGAGGGGGCAGTGGGGGCAGTGGGGGCAGCCTCCAGTCAACCGCTTGTGTTATAGACGTTTACAGCTTATTGTGTTCTGACCTCACCGGAGCCCGGCTAGTGTCGGACCCGTTCCTCAGTTCTGACGATTACAGCGAAAAGGCCCATCGTTTCTACAACGATGGCCAATATGACGAGGCTCTCGACGTTTTGCGCGATGGCCTGGGCCTTTATCCCTTTTCTGTTGACCTCCATGTGGGCATGGCCTACGCCCGATTGGCCCGGGAGGAGTACGCCTGGGCGCGCCACAGCTTCGAGAAGGCGCTCAACCTGGATCCCGATCACGAAGAAGCGTTAGCGGGTCTGGGAGAGTCGCTGCTCAAGTTGGGCGAGCGATCGGCCGCGCTGCGCTGCTGCGATCGGATCCTGGCGCTGGGCTTTCGCGAGGACCACGACCTGATGCTCCAGATCGGGCGGGCGCTGTTTCGCGAGGGCATGGTCGATCACGCCCGCGGTTTCTTCGAGATCGCGGTCGGCTGCCACAACGACTCGTCGGAGGCGACCGCCTGTCTCGGATATGCGGCGCACCGTGCGGGTGATGAAGACGGTGCCCTCTACTGGTTGCGGCGGGCGCTGGATCTCGACGCGAGGCACGCCGAAGCTCGGATCTACCTCGGCAACCTGCTGTATGACCGGGGCGAGTACGAGGCTGCGCTGTTCCACTTTGAGCAGACCGACCCGAGCGACCATATCGACGAACTCGCGGCCTGGCGTCTCATGGAACTCAAGAAGTCGATCTATCGGTTGCCGACCGACGACGTGG
>JAUVRV010000412.1 GCA_030597435.1 Gemmatimonadales bacterium
CTCTCCAGCTTGGCGTTTACGTGGGGATTGTGGATGATTTCACCAACCAGAAACACGCGTTTGTCAGGGAATTTCGCGTCTGTCTCATACGCATACTCGACCGCACGATCGACGCCGTAGCAAAAACCGAATTCCTTTGCCAACCGGATGGTCACGTCACCTGTTGACAGGGAGTACCCCGCGCTACGGATACGGTCAACGAGTTGACTGTGGTAGTCGCCGGCCAGCGTGTCTGCTATCTCACGCTTCAAGCCGAATCCCTTACGGAAGTATGTCTGCTCCATTTACACCTTATCCAATCCGCTGACTGAATCGCGATTCGTTGTGGAATCCGGATCGGCCTGTGGTTCCTTTTCCGGGTACAGTTCCCGGCAGTAGTCCTCAGTCAACAGGTTCACCCGTACGTTACGAAACACTCCTACATACCGTGTCAGCACCCCACCGTCGAGTTCCCTGAGTGTCGCAGTGAACCGTCCAGAAATGCGATCGCCGACCTCGGTTACCTCTAACGATCCCATGATCGCCTGAAGACCGAAAGCTGCCCTTCCTGTGAACACCTGAACACCGATCCGTGCCGCCCGCTCCGCTGGATTCACTGAATCCGCCAGAACGACGGCGTATTCACCGATGACATCGCTGTCCGGATGCTGCAGCACAATGACGGTGCCAGATGAATCACTTTCTGCATACAACTCGAGCAAGACACCACCCTCGCAAAAGCCCGCTTCGGCTTCCCATGCCTTGTTGATGGAGAAATCTCCATCGCTGACGACCACCAGCTTCCCATTCTGCGAGTCCGGGTAACCGGGCATGGGCGGTAGCTCTTCTAGGGTAAGGCGCGTAGTGCCAGGTTCGTCCTCCTGGAAACTTCCCTCTGTCGGCTCCGACTCAACAGCGGGGCTGCAGGCCGCCATGGCCACTATTGTCAGGGCAGTTGCTACTCTCATGACGTACTATCCGCTGGTTACTCCAAGTTGTGATCGTGCCTGGTCTTCAGCGAGCAGAAACGGTCGCAGCAGATCACGTAGCTCGTTCGGCAGCGGGCGAGATCTCATGGTCTCGCGGTCTACACAGACGAGGACTTCGTGCGCCACTGCCGCCAGCCGCTCGGCGCTCCGGTGAACCACGTCAAAGTTGAGGCCGATCGAACTGGTTCCGAACCTCGTGAAGTAGGCAGCGACTCTCAGACAGTCATCGAGCCGTGCCGGATATCTGAAATCGCAGGTCAGATTCGCTCGCGGTAGCCAGATGTTGAATCTGTCAAACACCTCACCGTATGGAACACCAGCACTGCGAAATAGCTCCGTCTCTGCTATCTCAAAGAACCGCACATAGGCCCCGTAGAAGATGATGCCAGCATTATCTACATCTGACCACCGCACGTATTCGTCGACGGTGAATGGCTGGGTGCTCATGTGCCGGAAGCTAGGTTGCTGAGTTTGAGTGGGGAAGTGCGCTGCTCAACGGGGAGCGCGGAACACCAGGTCGAACCTGACGTTGGTTGCCGGTCGGAAACCCTTGGAGAGGCTAAAGCGTATCATGCCGTTCAACAGAGAAAGGCCGGCACCACCACCTATTAGCGGGTCGGACGAGAAAGTATCGCCGATGTCGGCAAACACCACTGGCGCCCAGATGGCCGATCGCCGCAAGGCGAAGTCGAGCTGCGCCGACCAGAATTGACGATCGACACGAGTCCCGTACGTGTAGCCGCGTACTGTCTGAGGTCCACCGAGTCGGAAATCCATTTGGGCAAGCGAGTCACCCACAAGCACACCGGCTCTCAAGCTGATAGTGCCGGTTCGTCGGATGAGTGAGAAGGGAATGGTGGCGGAACCCCAGATGCGACCTGCCACCCGACCTTTGTTTCCCGAGACCTCCGCACCCTCGCGAAACTCGGTGAATCCAAGCCTAGCCGAGTGTGTTAGTACACCACGGAGATACTCCCCTTCAACAACCGGCCTGTTGGGAGGGAACACGCCTCCACCGAAGATGCTCGGAATGGGAGCCCGCACCTCGGTCGGCATCGACTCTTGGTACTCGTAGTAGGCGCCAAATTCGAAATTCCGGAGCAGACCCGTGTACCACTCGTACGAGAGCCCGCCACCGAGCACACGGAAATACTCGGCATCGTCGTGGCCGGTGAAGAAAGCATTGATCGAGTTCCCCACACCAAGCCCATGCGTCCACGGCTCGACCTCGTGGACGTCCCAATAGCCTGACAAGTCCAGACGACCACTTGGTCCATCACGCCGCCATATTGCCGACGCGTTTGGCTTGAGGTCTCCCAACGCGAACCTACCGGTCACCAGGAGGGTTGTGAATCGAGGTCCAGGTCGAAACTGGAAGCCGGCTCCTACCGAGAATCCCTGCACGCGATTGTAGCGCGCTATGTCGGAGAACCGCTCCCACGCCATGTGGAACTTGCGTTCCCCAACCCATTGGGATGGCAGCTCTTCTGAGATGTTGGCAAGTTCGGCGATCGATTCGTGGATCCGCTTCTGTTCCTCCGCATCGAGCGAAACTTTGAACTCCTCGGCCCATTCGTACGCCGCCAGCGAATCCGCCGGGGGTACATCCACTTCCCACCTGCCGTTGCTCCAGAGACCCACCTGGTAGTAGCCGTCTCGGTAGCGCTCCTCCCGGGTAGGGTGGTCCCGTCGCGGTTCTCCCGCCTTCGCCCTGATTCTCGTCCGCGATCTGTCACCAGTACTGTCCTCTTCAATCGGCACCATGAAGTTCACGGCGGGAGATGTGTTCACCTGATACTCGGAAAAGGTGGAGACTGAGCGGGCAGGGATCGTCGCGTTGACGAACCACGGAATCCGCGCGGTGATCGCCA
>JAUVRV010000187.1 GCA_030597435.1 Gemmatimonadales bacterium
AGATCGAGATGATTGAGTGCCGCGGCCTGGAGTTTGATGCTGACGTCGCCATCACGCTCCAGTTTCGGCTCGGGCACATCAGCAACCTCCAACTGCGAGAAGTCGCCGTGACCGCGCATCACAAAAGCTCTCATTTTGTCCTGTCGCTGAGCGTTTTACAGAACGGACCCGACGGGTGGCGTGTGCCACCCGTCTCGGTCAACGTCGGAAGGAGGGTGACAGTATTTGATCCCCGGTTGCGCCTCGCGGAACCTCTTGCGCTGCAGATTCACCCACCAGTGGGATCAGGTAGAGACGGCTCTCGATACCGCCAGGCCCCTCCGCCGACACGATGACTGCAAGTAAATCACCTGCGCCGGAAACCGCAAAGTCGTTGACCGACAAGCCTGTTGGCGAGAGGTCGGTCACTTCACGGCCGAAGTTCATGCGCTGGATCTTACGCGTCGTGGTCCGGCCTTCCCGATCTTCCACCATGTACACCAGCGTCGAATCTCCCAGCCACACGGGCATAACTTCGTCCACCTCCGAAGACGTGAAGTTGCGCTGGTTGGAGCCGTCCAGGTTCATCAGGTAGATGTCCTTCTTGTCATCCCGCTCCGAGCTAAACGCTATCGTCTGGCCGTTGGGTGACACGACCGGCTGGAGGCCGGGGTACTCGCCCTGGGTGAGCTGCCGTTGCTCGCTACCGTCGACATTCATGATCCAGATCTGGGGCACGCCGCTGGCGTCCGACTCGAACACAATTCGCGAGCCATCGGGCGTCCACGCTGGCGAGCCCTCCGACGCAACTGTCGTGGTGAGGCGCACAGGATTGGTGCCGTCCCCGTCGGACACGAAAATGTCGAGATTCCCACGCTCGTCCGACACGTAGACGATCTTCGTGCCGTCGGGGGAATACCGCGCATCGAGTTCGTTGCCGGGTTGATCCGTTACCTGATGCAGCACATCGACCTGGTCTCGATCGAACGAGTACAGGTCCGCCTGTCCGCCCTGAGCGTACGTAACCAGAATCTCACCCTGCACGTACACAATCGTGGAATCGGCCGAGCCCCAGGGCGTACTCACTACCACAAGAGTTCTGCCGAACCCGGTGGGACTGAGCTTCCCTACCTCGTCGACCTCGAGCACTGCCGGGTCGGTCGACGTCCAGGTCACACCGCCTGCGTCACTGACCGGAGTACCGTCCTGGTCCGTGAACGAGGCCTTGAGCTGGTGGCTTTGGTCTCGTCCGAGACTCATCCGCTCAACACCGAGCGCCAGCCCACCCTCAATCACGGTTATCTGCCACGTGCCCTCCAGGCCCTCGCCCGGCGCCCTCACTTGCAGTTCTGTCTCACCCAGGGCCTTGCCCGTGAGCAGGCCAGTGGTGGCATCGAAGGAGGCTACCGCGGTATCCGGCAGTGACCAGGTAAGTGGTGCCTCGGTCACCGGGGTCTCGTCCGCCGCGAGGGCGGCTGCACTGAACGGGATGGCACCGCCCAGGGGCACTGCCACGGGTCCCGCTGACGGTGGCGGCAGGATTTCCAGGAACTCGACCGGCCGGTGCACCGTGACCGGCAGCCGATTCTCTTGCCCGTAACCGGAGACGACCAACTCGGCCTGACCGGCATCAACACCCGTGACCAAACCTATCGGCGAGACCCGCACGACCGAGGGATCGGTGGTCCGCCACATCAAACGCCGCGGCTCCAGCAGCCGGTGATTCTGTTCGGGCACGATGACCTGTACGGTGTCGGACCGCCCCGGCGAGATGGCCAATATTTCCTCATCGAACCCAAACGGAGTCTGGGATATCTGGACCGAGGCCCGGGCTATCAGGCCGGCAGCCGAGACCACTTCTACAACCCCTTGACCCACGACCAATCCGACTACCGATCCCTGCGGTGACACGGTTGCGATATCAGGCCTGAGCGAGCGCCAGGTGACGGCCAAGGGAGTCCCAGGCGATCCATCATCGGTTAGAAAGACCGCCCTCAGATCCACGTCTTCGGTGGGCAACAGAAACACGGAACCCGGTTCAATTTGCAACACCGTAGCGTTACCCGCGGCGACTGGTCCTGCGGGCGCTCCACCACCTGTCACCTGGATCGCCGAGGAGGCAGAGCGACTTCCGACTTTCGCCTCGACGCTGACCAGACCTTCGGCCACGCCGATGATGACAGCGATGCCGGGCATGTTGGGATCCGCCTCTACCCGGGCAACGTCGGGATTGCTGCTCACCCATACGAATCTGGCGGTCGACACGATGTCACCGCGCCGGTCGTATGCCGTCGCCAGTACCTCTCTCCGCTCACCCACGGCTAACTTCACCGTGCTGGGAGCGAGCTGCACTTCAGCGACGTTTTGTGCCTGTCCCGGCAGCATTGCCACCGCGGACAGGAGCAGGGGAGCAAACAGGAATGAAAACCACGATTTAGCCATCGAAATCCGTCACCGCTAAAATGACTGTAACCATATACCAGTACTAAAGATATGTGCCGCTACTATTAGGTGGCGCACAAGGCAGTGTCAAGGCGTAACCTCACCAGCAAAGAGTGACCTATAACCCTATCTTCCGTTAATGATTCTATCTTCCAGTAGCGTCGATCGGACGCCTCGAGGCTCTTGCGGTTAACCACCGTCAGAGTAAACAGTATAGACGTGCCATAATTCGACAGAGGTTGTCGCAATGACCACGAATTTCGATTCGAGCGGCCCGAGTTTCGGCGGTCCCGGCATGTGGGACCCCATGCCGATGCCCCTGACACCGTCCCCTCACTCCCCAAAAGAGCCCGGCGAGCCCAAAAGTCAGCCGACCGAACTCATCTGGTCCAAGGCGGACACATCTCCGGCAGCGAAGGAGGAACCAGAAAAGGACACGTCACCACCGCGCCGGACCGCGGTGAAAAAGGCGGCCAAGGCCAAAGCGGCGTCGAAGCCCGCCAGGAAGAAGGCCGCGAAGAAGAAGCCCGTGAAGAAGATGGCGGCGAAGAAGAAGACTGCAAGGAAAAAGAAGGCAACCAGGAAGAAAGCTGTGAAGCAGCGGCCCGCAAGGCGGAAGGCCGCCAATAAAGCGACCAAGAAGAAAGCGACGGCGAAGAAGAGCAGCAAGCGACGCACTGCGAAGAGACGCACCGCGAAGAAGAAGGCTACCAAGAGATCGGCACCACGCCGTGGACGACGGAGGTAACACCGTTACCATACAAAAGAGACCAAAGATGACGAAGGTTGTGGCGGCAGTACTCTTGCTTGCCCTGCCCGGCATCTCCGGCTGTCTCAAACCTGGCAAGGGCAAGACTGCCTACGTAGGTGCAACCGTCATCGACGGTACGGGCGCACCGCCTATCCTCGATGGCGTGATCATCGTGGCAGACGGCCGCATCGAGCAGATCGGGCCACCCGACCTGGTCAAGGTCCCACGTGGGGCACTCGAGATGCGCTTGGACGGTCGTTGGGTGATACCCGGATTGATCGATGCCCACGTGCATCTCGAACGCTGGGCCCTGTCGCGCTACCTGGCCTACGGGGTGACATCCGTTCGATCGATGGGTGGCGATCGCGACTCCGTTGTTGCACTGCGGAACGCGATACTGCTGGGCACCGAAAACGGTCCGAGACTGTACATATCGGGCCCGATGGTGGATGGACGACCCGCCACCTGGCCCGGGGCCACCGAAGTCCGTAATCCCAACCAGGCCCGTCGCGCGGTTGACGATCGAGTCCTGCTCGAGGCGTCACAGATCAAGATCTACACGAAGATCGACCGGCGACTTCTGGAGCCATTGATGGCCGAGGCAGGTGACCTCCACATACCCGTAGCAGCTCATCTTGGCAAAGTGGACGCGGTCACCGCCGCGAGGCTGGGTGTACGGTCGCTTGAGCACATGAGTGGTGTAGTCGAATCCAGCCTGCCGGATCCATCACGGCTCTATCGAGCACACAATGATTTCTTCACCGGCTGGAGACTATCCGGGCGATCCTGGTCCGCCTTGGACTCAGCGGCCTTGGACAGAACCGCCACTGCACTTGTCGAAACCGATGTCGCTGTGGTTCCAACCCTCGTATTGTATGAGGCTTTTGGTCACCTGTCCGATCGGGAGTTCATCGCACAGCTCGACTTGGCTGGCGTGCCCGAGTCAGTGCAAGAGGCCTGGGACGTGCCCGACCTGATCCGGCGGGCGGGCATGCGATCCGCAGACTTTGCCGGCTTCCGCGCGTCCCGCAGCGTGCAGGATCGCTTCCTCCGCATCTTCCTCAGAGCTGGTGGTATCGTTGCCGCGGGTAGTGACAGTCCCAACCAACTGCTGCCTCCAGGAGCAAGCTTGCACCGCGAACTCGAGTTGCTGGTTGCCGCAGGACTCAGTACGGAGGAGGCGTTGTTGGCTGCCACTCGCGAAGCAGCCCGGGTCCTCGATTCCGACACCTTGGGAGTACTCAGGCCGGGTGCGGTCGCCGATTTCCTGGTCCTGTCGGCCGATCCGCTGGAACAGATCACCAACACACGACTGATAGAGCGGCTCGTCTTGCGAGGCGAGAGCTACCACCCGGATGAGTTCAAGACCGGCTGGGAAGGACGGCAACCACAATAGATGGCTGATCGGGTTGGATCCTTGGTGGTTGTGCACGCCGACGAGAGCTGCCTCGGTAACGGTATGGAGGGCGACAACCCGGGCGGAGCTGCATCCCTGATTGAGATCTTGAGCAGCGAAGCCATAATCAGGCACGACCTCTACATCTCGGCTCCCGCCACGACGAACAATCGCATGGCCCTGGCAGGTGCAATTGCCACACTCGCTTTGCTCTCCGAACAGCACTCACGACTGAAGCTGGTCTACGTTTCCGACTCGCAGTATTTGGTGAAGGGGATCACCGAGTGGGTACCGGGTTGGCGTGCGCGTGGGTGGAAGCGCAAGGGTGGTGCAGTAGAGAACCTCGAACTCTGGAAACGCCTAGTCAGAGTGAGTTCCGACCACGATACCACGTGGCGGTGGGTACGTGGTCACGCCGGTCATGCCAAGAATGAGTATGTTAATGACCTCGCTATCCGGGCTGCGACCGAGCAGACGATCTCCGATGGACTGGTAGACTCGGGGCTGGAGCAATGGCTCGACCGGAAGCGCAGTAGAGGACGGTACACTGACTATGACCCGGATCAAGCGGCAAGAGAACTCGACGCGGAGCTGCAACAAAGAGCATGACAGCTTTCAAAGACGGAGTTGTTGAGAACACCCATCCTCTGAACATCCTTCCTGCCGGAGCCGACCCGCAGTTAGACAGAATCCCGTTGTTCGAGGTCTACATGAGGATGGCCGAAGAACTGGCCAAGCGGTCTACTTGTGCACGGCTTCAGGTTGGCACGGTCATCACGGACGCTCTGTTGGAGAACGTACTGGCCATAGGATACAACGGAAACGCAAAAGGTCTTCCGAACCGGTGCGATTCGACGGAGCCCGGTGCCTGTGGCTGTCTACACTCGGAGGTAAACGCACTGGTGAAAGCGCCCGGCCATGTCCGGGACAAGGTCGTCTTTGTCACGGACAGCCCATGTGTCATGTGCGCCAAGTTGATCGTGAACTCGGGTACAACACATGTCTTTTATCGTCGACAATATCGTGACACGAGCGGCGTAGAGTTGCTGCAGGCTGCCGGCGTCATACCGGTCTGGTACGAACGCTGGGCGAACGAGTGGCGCTAGTATCAAATCGGACTAGAGCATGGACGACCTTGAACGACTAATCGACGTACTGGTGAAAGCCCTCGAGCAGACTGACCCCAAGCGAGTGAGGACACCGTTTCAGGTTTCTGAACTGTACCAGAGCATCATCCCATACCGTCAGTACAAGAACCAACTCCAGTTCGACACTAATCAGGACTACGAGATGGCGGTACTGCGCCTGTTGGCTGGTGAAGGCGACTCCGTCGCGGTAGAACCACCCGCAGTACAGCAGCAGTTGGCCGAAGAGGCCCAGGCCGTCAACCCCAACCCCGGCCTCGTCCGCGAGTTCGCTGCTGCCCGTGTCTTGCTCCAACCCAAGGCCACCCAGTCAGTCGCTCAAACCACCGAT
>JAUVRV010000012.1 GCA_030597435.1 Gemmatimonadales bacterium
CAAATACCATCGTGCCGGTATGACGTTTCGTCGGATGCCGGCACACTGGCACAGCTGCTAACGCCCACTGGTATATTGAGTTATATGACGGTAAACCTCCGGTGGGCCGGACTAAGGACTGCCCACTTTAGGTGTCGCGATGTCTGTCACACCGGAGGTCGCGAGTTCGAGTCTCGTCAGCCCCGTGACAACAGTTGAATCGTCAGTTTCCAGGGCCCCGCAATCGAATGTGGGGCCTTTTCCCTGTTAGTTTAGCTGCTGTGTCCGCTTACCACACTCCAGTCCTAATCGACCAGATCGCCGGGTTGGCCCGAGGCAGCCGCCGTATTGTAGACTGCACCGTTGGTGGTGGCGGCCACGCCGAGCGCCTGTTGGGCGAAGCAGTCGAGCTACTCGCCATCGACCGCGATCCCGAGGCACTGGAGGCAGCCCAGGACCGGCTCGGAGTCGAGCGGGCCAAGTGGCTCAATTTGGGATTTGCAGACCCGCGGGTACTGGCCGCCGTGGCCCGGTTCAATCCCGACTTCGTGCTGATGGACCTGGGAGTGTCGGGTCACCAACTGGACGAGGACCACCGTGGCTTCACTTTCAGACCCGGCGCACCGCTCGACATGCGGATGAACCCCGGGGCTGACGTGTCGGCTGCCGACGTGCTGGGCAAATCGGGTGAGGCAGAACTCGCCCGTATTTTCCGCACATTCGGCGACGAGCGGCGTTCCAGGCGCCTGGCGGCAACGATCGTGCGGCGACGCCAGCGGTCCGAACTCACGACAAGTGACGACCTGGTGAACGCGATCCGAGCCGCGCTCGGGCCACGCACAGGTCCGTCCGATTTCGCGCGCCTGTTCCAGGCGGTCCGGATCGCTGTGAACGATGAGTTGCGAGCACTCGAAATGGCACTACCGGCGTTCCTGAAATCGTTAGTTTGTGGGGGCGTGATAGCGGTCGTGAGCTATCACTCGGGGGAGGACCGCACGGTGAAGCAGCTGTTTCGGGAGTGGGCCAGCGAATGTGTGTGTCCAACAGGGTTGCCAATTTGCAGTTGTCGCGGCAAGGCGCTGGGCAAGGTCGAACCCAAGAAACCGATCTACCCGAGCGAGCAGGAGGTGGCGGTCAACCCACGTGCCAGGAGTGCGAAACTGAGAGTGTTCCGTAAGGCAGATGCGAGTTAAGGGACGGATCTGGCTGGTGCTCTGGCTGGTGTTCGTCCTTGTCATCCTGGCCTGGGTGATCAGACGGGACACCGCCGGATACATGATAGCGAGTCAGCTAGACTCCCTGCGGACCCGGAGATCTGTTCTCGTCGGACACCGGATCGATCTCAGGCAACGCGTCAATAGGGCGAGGAGCAGAGTGGTGCTGATTCCTCGGGCGGAGTCACTCGGACTACGCCAATCAGCAGACAGTGAGATCGTGATTCTGCCCGCCCCCAAACCCGAGAGGCGCTAGGTGTGGCTAGACCGGTAGTTCGCTTGGGAGCTGTCCAGTTGGCGTTCTTTGTCATGGTGGCAGTTATCTTGGTGCGGGCTGCACAGGTGCAGCTCTGGGCCGGGGCGGGCTATGCCCGGCAGGCATCAGAGCAGCGCACCGAGGATCTCCCGCAACCTGCCCGGCGAGGCACGATCTACGATCGCAACGGAGAGGTCCTCGCCGAGTCGGTGGAACTATTCGAGATCCGCATAACACCGTCCGAGATCGACACAAGTCGTTCGACCGCGCAGCTCATCAGTCTCATGGCGACGGAACTGGGCCTCACTCGGGCCCGAGTACGACGCGAGTTCCGCAAACGTTTCGGCTACTTGCGCGGTCCTTTCTTGTCCACGCAGGTGGAAAAACTGCGTCCGATCTACGGCATCCACCTAGAGAACGAGTTCGTCCGGTCCGATCGTGGTCGTAGCCTCGCATCGGCACTCATCGGCAGGCCGGGTGGAGACGGCCGAGCCGCTAGTGGCATTGAACGGGTCCTCGATACTCTGCTGACCGGAATCGACGGTCGTAAGGTCGTGATCAAGGACTCGCGCGGCAGAAAGTACGAATCTCCGGCCAGGCCAAACCTCTTTCCGGTGCCCGGACACGATGTGTATCTGACGTTGGACGCCGTGCTGCAGGAGATCGTGGAGGATGCGCTCGACGACGCCCTGCAACAGTACGACGCCGAATCGGGTGACGTTGTGGTGCTGGATCCCGCTACCGGTCAGGTCCTGGCATTGGTATCGCGCAACGTGGATGGCTCCAATACGTCGAGTGCCATCGCAGCGCCGTTTGAGCCGGGTTCGACCGCGAAGGTATTCACGGCCGCCGCCCTCTTGCTGCACGACCGGGCCGATTGGACCGACTCGGTGTGGACCGAGAACGGGGTGTACGTAACCGAACATCGTACAGTCAGGGATGAGCACGAGAACGGCTGGCTCACTCTCGAGCAGGTGATCGAACAGTCCAGCAATATCGGAATCGTCAAGTTGTCTGATCGCTTGGAGCCGGAAGAGCAGTATCAGATGCTGCGCGACTTCGGTATCGGCACCCGAACCGGCGTCGAGGTCCCCACCGAGTCTGCAGGTTCTCTCAATCGCCCCAGTTTGTGGAGCGGCATCAGCGGCCAGAGCATGGCAATGGGCTACGAGATTGATGTGACGCCGCTGCAACTGGCGCAGGCGTATGCTGCCATAGCCAACGACGGCATAATGATGCGGCCGACCCTCATTAGAGAAGTCGTCGCGCCCAATGGCAAGGTGGTGTACCGTCACGTCCCCGAGCCCGTGCGCAGGGTGGTCCCCGTATGGTTGGCGCGCGAGTTACGGGCGGCGTTGCGCGGAGTGGTCTACGAAGACGGCACCGGCAAATCGGCCGCTCTGGAAGGATACGAGGTCGGTGGGAAGACCGGTACGGCCTGGCTGGTGGGACCGAATGGGTACGATCGTGAGTCATATACGGCGAGCTTCACCTCGCTGTTTCCGGCCGACGAGCCGCAGATAGTGATGGTCGTGAAATTGGACAAGCCGCAGGGTTCACCCTACGCTGCGGTCAACGCTGCTCCACTGACCAAGGCAGTGTTGGAACGGGTTCTCGCTGCCGAGACCAGAGTGTTGGATCGGGCCCAATTGGTGCGAGCGGCAGAGCCGGGGGGTGAACGAGCGATCGAGCTGCCGGGCGAGGCCCCGATCACGATCGCGTGGCCGCCGGCTCCGCAAGAAGGCGCCGTAGCGGATACGTGCCGCGTGCCGGACATAAGAGGCCTTTCCCTGCGTGCAGCAGCTCGTGAACTACACCGGATCGGCCTGAGGATGCAGCCACGAGGTGCTGGCGCCGTCTCGAGGACTGATCCTGCTGCGGGTTCGCTGGTGACTCGTGGTACCGTGGTTACCGTGACGACCAACGGGCCGGGCCGGCGATGACGGACCTTGCCGCCATCATCGCGGCGCTCGATGCCGCCGGGCTCCTTGCCGTGCCATTCACTGATCCGGTACGGATCACAGGAGTGACCGAAGACTCCCGCAAGGTGGAGGCGGGCACGCTATTCTGCGCGATCGACGGTACCGCCGCTGACGGTCATGCATTCCTGGGTGATGCGAGTGACCGCGGTGCCGCGGCGGCACTGGTCACACGTCGGGTCGACATTGCGCTACCGCAGGTGGTTGTGCGCGAGTCACGGCTCGCTGCCGGCGTTGCTGCACGAGAGTTCTATGGCAACCCCGCCGATCGCATGACGCTCATCGGCGTTACCGGCACCAATGGCAAATCAACCACGGTCTCAATCATCCGGCATCTGCTCAATACGGACCGATCGGCTAGCTCGCTCGGAACTCTGGGTGCGATCGATGGATCGGGAGAGCCCGTGTCGGGCTACGGTTCGCTAACCACACCGGGTCCGGTCGAGTTTCAGGCAGTCCTGGCCGAGCTACGAGCCCGCGGCGCGACACACGTTGCGTGTGAAGCCTCATCACACGGTTTGGACCAAGGACGGTTGCACAGCGCCACCTTTGGGGCCGCCGTGTACACCAACCTCACACACGAGCACCTGGACTATCATCACGATCTGGAGTCCTATGCTGCGGCGAAGATGAAGCTTTCGGGCTTGGTTGCCCCGGGAGGCATCGAAGTCGTGAACGCAGATGACCCGGCGTGGGAGGCGTTGCCGCGACGAGGTAACCTGCGCCGCTCGAGCTATGGTCGTGCACGAGATGCCCAGGTACGCGCTATCAGCGAGCGTTCGACCGATTCGGGTACCAGCTGCACGTTCTGTTTCGGGAACGAAGAGCACAGGGTCGAACTGCCGCTCCTGGGAGACTACAACGTTGCCAACGCGCTCGCGGCGGCGGCAGCCGTGTGGGGAGTCGGCGTGGATCCCGCTCTGGTTGCGGAACGGCTGAGCGATGTGCCGCAGGTGCCCGGGAGGATGGAGCGGCTCTGGTCCGGTGGCTTCACCGTGTTGCGGGACTATGCCCATACCCCGGACGGGTTCGAGCGGGCGATAGCTACGATCAAATCGATTACTCCCGGCAGACTGGTCGTGCTCTTTGGGTGTGGCGGTGATCGCGACAGGGACAAGCGCCCGGTTATGGCGAGCATCACCGCCAAATTTGCCGATCTGGTGGTCATTACGGATGACAATCCCAGGACCGAGGATCCAAAGCAGATCCTCGACGACATAGAGCAGGGGCTGGGGCAGGCCGAGCGTCTCCGGATACCCGATCGAGAGCGGGGGATTCACCGGGCGGTGTCGCTACTGCAGCCGGGAGATTGTCTCTTGCTACTCGGCAAGGGGCACGAGACCTACCAGATCTATGGCACCGAGAAGACGCCGTTCGATGAACGATCGATAGTCCGGGCGGCAGTAAGGCAATCGGCGTGACCGCCTGGACTGGTGAGCGTGTTGCGCGGGTCCTCGGCGCTTCCGGAGTTCCCGATCTTACTTTCAGCTCCATAGCTACCGACACCCGCCAGTTGACGAGCGGTGCTCTGTTTGTGGCCTTGGTGGGAGAGCGCTTCGATGGACACGGTTTTCTGGAGTCTGCCAGAGAGAGCGGTGCCATCGGCGCAGTCGTGCGGTGTGGTACCGGACCGATCCCTGGTCTCCATCTCATTGAGGTAGACGACACACTTGCGGCATTAGGTCTCCTTGCCCGCGACAGACGTGACGAGGTCGCAGGACCTGTGGTCGCTGTGACCGGCACAAACGGAAAGACGTCGGTCAAGGAGCTGTTGATCCGTGCACTGGGTACACGGTGGGAGGTGCACGCAACACGAGAGAACCTGAACAACTTGATCGGTGTTCCCCTGACGCTGCTAGCAGCGCCCGCAAGCTGCCAGGCACTCGTGGTCGAGGCGGGTGCGAGTGAACCTGGCGAGATCGCTCGGCTGCGGAGGATCATAGATCCGTCACTGGCCGTGATCACCAATGTGACGCAGGGTCATCTCCTTGGTTTCGGCTCTCTCGAAGGTGTGCTAGCGGAGAAGGTGTCATTGGCCGGCGGTGTGCCGGCCGCAGTCGTGGGTACCGATCCCCCTGTTCTGGCACAGCGAGCCTCGGAGGTTTCCGATCGGGTGGTTGTTGCTGGCTTGGGCGAGAGCGCACTGGTCAGACCCGACGCGAGCGGCGTCGATTCGTACGGACGCGGCTGGCTTACCTTTAGGGGAACACGGGTTGCGCTGCCATTACTGGGACGCCACCAGCTGGACAACGTGATGCTGGTGCTGGCGGTGGCGGTTGAGTTGGGGCTGGATCTGCCCACTGTGGCTGCGGCACTGGAGACGGTATCCTTGCCGGGTGGGCGGTGCCAACTGGTGACCCACGGTGACCTCGTGATACTGCAGGACACATACAACGCGAATCCCGGGTCGCTCGTCGCACTACTCGCAACCGCGGAAGCGATGAGGAACGACCGACCGTTGGTTGTTGTGCTCGGGACCATGTTGGAACTTGGTCCCGAGAGCGCGGAGCTTCATGCCAGGATGGCCGATGCTGTGATGGCAGTCGGGCCCGGATTGGTAGCGGCGCTCGGTGAGTTCGCGACGGCGTTCGAACGCCATCGGGATGTACTGGGAGATCGTCTGCTGATCGCTGCAGATGCGGATGCGTTGGGCAGAGTGCTGTCAAGTCGACTGACGGGTAATGAGCTGGTGCTGGTCAAAGGTTCACGAGGCGTGCGTATGGAACGCGCCGTTCCCCACTTAATCTCGGACTAAGGGGCATCGTGCTCTACCATTTGCTGACTCCATTGAGTTCCGAATTCTTTGGGTTCAATGTCTTCACCTACATCTCGTTCCGCGCAGCGGGCGCTACGGTAACCGCGGTACTGCTTGCGTTTCTCGTGGGGCCCGCCGTCATCAAGAGGCTGAAGTTGTTGGGGGTCGGCCAGGTCGTCCGATCCGACGGCCCATCGTCCCACCAATCAAAGCGCGGCACACCCACAATGGGCGGGTTGATAATCATCTTCTGCACCATCATTCCGACTCTACTCTGGGCACGATTGGACAGCCGTTATGTGCTGGTGGCGGCAGTTGCGACACTGTGGATGGGGGCGATCGGCTTTGTGGATGACTATCTCAAGGTCGTCCAAGGAAAACCGCGGGGTCTAGTGGCGCGACACAAGCTCATCGGTCAGATAACGTTCGGAATCGCGTTGGGTTCGTTTCTGTTGCTGTGGCCGGTGGCGAGTGACATGCCAGCTAACGCTACGACACTTCCGTTCGCCAAGTACGTGCTGGTGCTGATGACGCCGGTACTCTACGTGACCTTCGTGACGCTAGTGGTAACGGGATCCAGTAATGCCGTGAATCTCACCGACGGACTGGATGGACTTGCCGCCGGTTTGACGGTTTTTGCTGCCGCGGCGTTTGCCATCTTTGCCTACGTGTTTGGCCGCGTCGACTACTCCGACTATCTGTTGGTATATCACCTACCGGGCGCCGGAGAGCTGGCCATATTCTGTGCGAGTTTGATGGGCGCCGCATTGGGATTCTTGTGGTTCAATGCTCACCCGTCTGAAGTCTTCATGGGCGACACCGGCAGCTTGGCCATAGGCGGAGCCTTCGGAACCGTTGCGATCCTGCTCAAGTCCGAGTTCCTCCTGCTCCTCGTGGGCGGGGTGTTCGCTGCCGAGACGGGATCGGTGATAATACAAACGACGGTCTTTCGCTGGCGCAAAGCGCGCTACGGACGAGAGTATGCTCGGCAACACCGCGTGTTCCGCATGGCACCGATTCACCACCACTTCGAGCAACTCGGCTGGCACGAGTCCAAGGTGGTGACACGGTTCTACATAATCGCGGTCATGTGCGCACTCCTGGCGCTGGCGACCTTGAAGATTAGATGATCCCAGAAACCTGGCATGAGGGTGAGGTTGCCGTCGTCGGCATGGGACGGAGTGGCTGTGCCGCGACCAAGTTCTTGGAGTCACGCGGACTCCACGTGTACCTGTCCGACGCAGCGGACTCAGCTAACCTGCGAGAACTCGCTGGAAGGCTCTCGAGTGCCAACGTGGCGATAGACGTTGGTCGCCACGACCTGGAACGTATCGCCAGAGCAAGCGCCGTGATCGCTTCGCCAGGAGTGCCGCCGGATGCGCCGCCACTGCGTACGGCTCGGGAGGTGGGTGTGGAAATTCTGGCGGAACTGGATCTTGCAGCCATGTTCCTGCAGCATACTCAACTCATTGTCGTTACCGGGACGAACGGCAAGACAACCACCACAGCGCTCCTCGCACATATTCTCGCCGCAGCAGGTGGCCAGGAACTCGCTGCCGGCAACATCGGCCTGCCGTTGATCGAGGTAGCTGCCAAGTCGCAGCCACCTCGATGGCTGGCTGTTGAGGCATCGTCGTTTCAACTGCACGATGCCCCACACCTCGATCCGGCAATCGGAGTAGTCACCAACCTGTCACCCGATCACCTGGATCGATATCCAAATGTTGCGGCGTACTATGCAGACAAACGCAACCTGTTCCGCAATGCGTCTGCCGAGTCGGTGTGGGTCCTCAACAACGACGACCGCCAGGTATTGGAGCTAGCAGAGGGAGTGGCAGGTAGGCATTGCCATTGGAGCATAGGAGGGACCGCAGATGCTCACTATGATCGCGGAACCCAAGAGCTGATGCTGCACGGGAGTCGTTTGCTGCAACGATCGGATTTGTCACTGCTCGGCGATCACAATGTTGCCAACGGGTTGGCGGCGGCACTGGCTGCAGCTGCCGCGTCTGTGGAGAGAGAGGCGATCGAAGACGGTCTGCGCTCTTTTGTGCCTTTGCCAAACCGACTCGAGCCCATTCGCGAAATTGCGGGAGTTCTGTGGATCAATGATTCCAAGGCCACCAACGTGTCTGCAGCGGCGGTGGCACTCGAGGCGATGACGCGTCCCTACGTGTTGATCGCCGGTGGACGACCGAAGGGTGACGACTTCTCTCAGCTCGTGGGATCACTGCAATCGTGCAAGAGCGTGGTGGTTTACGGTGAAGCAAGTAGTGCCATTGTGGCGGCGCTCCAGCGCAGTGCGATGGTGATTGCCGTCGCGGATTTCGCAGACGCGGTGGAGTGTGCTGGCAAGAAGGCACGAAGCGGTGATGCCGTACTACTGTCGCCGGCGTGTGCCAGCTTCGATCAGTTCGTCAACTATGAGCAACGTGGTGAGACATTCAGGTGTCTGGTAGCGGCGATGTGAGGAAGTCACTGCCGAGTACCGCAGGACACTGGGAGACCAGGCTCATCGGTATCATCGTCGTGACACTGGTGGCCGTCGGTATCATAGCCGTATACGGGGCGTCGAGTGTCCAAGCAGTGAGAATGGGAGAATCCGGTGGCTACTTCGCGCTACGACAGCTATCGGGAGCCGTACTCGGCATTGTCGCGCTGTTGGTGGCCACACGCATCGATTACCACATATGGCGCAACTACGCATGGCCCATGATGGCCGTGGTGTCCGTACTCCTGCTCGTACTGTTGTTGCCGTTCATGAGCTTCGTGACCCACGAAGTGAATGGCGCGACACGGTGGCTCAGAGTTGGCAGCGCGCGTTTCCAGCCATCCGAACTCGCCAAGTTCGCTGTCATAGTCTGGGTGGCGATGCTGGCCGCCAAGAAGGGCAGCAAGGTGCGCGAGCTAAGGGGCGGATTGCTACCGTTCCTGGTGGTTGTGTCGCCGATCTGCCTGCTCATACTTTTCGAACCGGATCTGTCGACGGCGTGTTTGATGTTCTTGCTGGCAGGCATCGTCCTGTTTACGGCCGGAGCCAAGATCGGCCACTTCCTGCTGGTCGGTGTGATAGCGCTACCGTTTGTATACAACGAAATCGCTGGCGCAGCCTATCGGGTCGCGCGTTGGTCGACGTTCCTCAGCCCTGGAGAGGGCGGGGATGCGAGTTGGCAGATCAATCAATCGCTCATTGGCTTCGGTGCGGGGAGGCTCTTCGGCGTTGGCTTCGGGCACGGTTCCCAAAAGCTGGGTCATCTTCCGTTAGCGCACTCTGACTTCATCTTCAGCACGATTGGGGAAGAGTGGGGCTTCGTCGGGGCGACCGTGATAGTGCTGCTGTACGCCGCAGTGATAACACTGGGTTTCCGTGTGGCGCGGACCGCGCCTGATCGATTCGGAATGCTGCTGGCAACCGGGATCACCGCGCTTCTCGGGGTGACTGCGCTGACACACATAGCCGTTAACCTGGCCATAGTGCCAACAACCGGCCTGCCACTACCGTTCATATCCTATGGCAGGTCGAGCCTGCTAGTGTCGCTCTTTGCCACGGGTGTGTTGATCAACATTGGCAGTAGCCGGTTCCACACAGGGAAACGCACGTGAAGGTGCTGATTGCGGGTGGTGGCACCGGCGGACATTTGATGCCGGCCCTTGCAATAGCACGAGCGCTGGTCGAGTGGGATCCGCAAGTGGAGCCGTTGTTGGTGGGAGCACAGCGCGGCGTCGAGGCTGAGCTACTGCCTGGGAGACCGTATCGACATCATCTGCTTCCACTGGAACCCATTTACCGCAAGTCCTGGTGGCAGAACCTACGTTGGCCTGTAATCGGATGGCGTGCGTTACGCGCCTGCAATTCCGTGTTGGATACCGAGCGACCCCGAATCGCCGTAGGTACAGGAGGTTACGCGTCCGGTCCGATCTTGTTCCAGGCGATGCGGCGCGGCATACCGGTCGCTGTGCAGGAGCAGAACGCACTGCCGGGTCTGGCGACACGTTGGCTGGCGCGACGAGCGCGACAGGTGCACCTCGGCTTTCCCGAAGCTGCTCGACACTTGAAGCCAGGGCCGGACACGGCTGTGCACAGCTACGGCAATCCCATTACTCCGCCACCTTCACCACGACCGGACCGGTTGGCTGCAAGGCGTGCGCTCGGGATAGAGGGCGAATCTCCAGTCGTAATGGTGATGGGCGGTAGCCAAGGAGCCCGCAGCATCAACCAGGCGATCGGGGCTTTGTTGGCAGCCGGCGGACTGGGTGACGTAACGCTGTTGTGGAGCACCGGACAGTTCACGTGGGAGCACTTCAGGACCTTCGACACCCCACCCACACGACAGGTACGGGCGTTTTGGGATCCGATAGGCGAGGCCTACGCTGCCGCTGACCTGGTCGTCGCCCGCGCCGGAGCGATGACCACGGCGGAGTTGTGTGCCTGGGGGCTGCCGGCGATCCTGATACCCCTTCCCAGTGCCGCCGCCGACCACCAGACACGCAACGCGGAAGCTCTGGCGGTGGCTGGGGCCGTGATTCACCTGCCCGACTCTCAGCTGTCCGCTGGGGTCCTGCGGGAGACTCTGGGTGATCTGCTCGAATCAGACCGACTCGTCGAAATGGGGGCCGCATCAGCGGCCCGAGGAAAACCCGAAGCTGCCGCGAGAATCGCTGCGGAACTGCTGCGCCTGGCGAGCTAAGTGTAAGGACTTTCGAAACTTTCGAGTTTTTCTTATATTGGCTTCCCGCCGATGCATCTCTTCAATTCAGACGATCCTCGACCCATTCACTTCATGGGGATAGCTGGCGCAGGGATGAGTGCGCTAGCACTCATTGCCAGAAGTCGGGGTGTTCCGGTCACCGGATGTGATACCGATCCCAATGGTGCGCCCGACGTTGCAGACCTCGGCGTGTCCATCGCGGAGGGTCACGATGCCAACCATGTGCTGGGGGCCAGGGCAGTGGTGTACACCGCTGCGGTACCGCCTGATCACCCCGAACTCGAGGCAGCCCGGACAGCCGGTATTCCGGTGATCAAGCGCGCCGCGGCACTTCAATCCGCGATCGAAGACGGCAGGACCGTCGCCGTATCCGGAACGCACGGCAAGACCACGACCACAGTAATGGCTGCGACGGCGATCGAGGCCAGTGGGTTCGATCCGACCGCCATTGTCGGTGGTCGGGTTTCGGGGTGGCAGGGGAACGCTCGGATCGGAACGGGTGACCTGTACGTTGTCGAGGCGGACGAGTACGACAAATCGTTCCTCGAACTCTATCCCGACGTCGCGGTGGTCAATAACGTAGAGGCCGACCACATGGAGTGCTACGGCTCGGTCGCAGGTCTCGAGGCGGCATTCGTCGAGTTCGCCGGGCGGGCAAACCGCGTGCTTGCCGGTGCGGATGACGCGGGGGCAGCCCGCGTGGCGCGTTCGATTGACCGGCCGTTGTGGCGTGTCGGCCTCGCCGAAGACGCTGACATCCGATTGACGGCGGTCGAGCGAGGAGCGAAGGGGAGCACCGCACGGTTGGAACTCCCGACCGGTGACTCCGTCCCGATTCGACTGCAAATGCCAGGTCTCCACAATTTGCGCAACGCTGCAATGGCGGTAGGATCGGTGTTGGCACTGGATGGCGACGTGAGGCGGGCGGCGGACTCCCTCGGCGATTTCACGGGTGTCGACCGACGGTTCGACGTACTGGGCACAAGAGGCGGCGTGACCGTGGTAGATGACTACGCCCATCACACCACGGAAGTGGCCGTGACCATCGCGGCCGCGCGGCAGCGGTTCCCTGACAGGCGGCTAGTGACCGTCTTCCAGCCACATCTCTATTCCCGCACCAAGGCGCAAGGCCAGGCACTCGGCATTGTCCTCTCGACCGCCGATCTGGTCGTGGTCACCGACGTCTATCCGGCTCGTGAAAGACCGCTCGAGGGAGTAACCGGAAAGCTGGTAGTCAACGCGGCACGCAGGTCCGGCGCCGATGTGGAGTGGGTCGAGCGACTGTCCGATCTCCCCGAGGTTCTGAGTCGACTCGTACGAGACGGAGACGTGGTGCTCACCTTGGGAGCCGGAGACATCACTCAGGTTGGCCCGGCGTTGTTGAACCGGTTGGGGGGAGCGGCGGCGTGAGACGACAGTCGCTGTGGTTGCTCATCGCGGCTGGGTTGGTACTGGCGGTTTTGGCAACGCCACTGCTGCTCAGATACGTGAGCTTCTTCCGTGTGAGGCAGATCGAACTTGTAGGGGTGCATTATCATTCACCCGATTGGTTGCTCGAAGCTCTCGAGATCGAGCCCGATCAGAATCTATTCGCGGGAAAGCGACGGATCGAACGGCGTGCGATCGAATTGCCCAGTGTGATGCGGGTCAAAATCGAGCGCAAATTGCCTGGAACACTTAAGATTGTAGTAGCGGAACTCCAGCCGGTGGCTTTTTTGACAACGCCGACGGGGTTGGCGGTGCTCGACGCGGATGCAAATCACATGGGTTACGATCCGGCTGTCGCCGGGTTCGACCTTCCTTTCGTCGAGGAACCCGATTCCGTGCTACTACTGGCCCTGGCGAGTGTCCGATCTGCGGATCCGGCGCTCTTCGAGCAAGTGGACGCAGCAAGTCGCCGGCGTGACGGCACGGTCGTTCTGCAGCTTGGCCAGAAGCAGGTATTACTTGGTGGAATACCAACAGCCTCTCAGATCGAGACTCTGAGGGCGGTTCGGAGCCATATTGCCGCAACTGGACGTAGTTATGATCAACTGGATGCCAGGTTCGAAGATCAGATCGTGGCTCGGGGGAATGGTGACTGATGCATGACCGCCTAGTTGCCGCCCTGGATCTAGGTAGCTCCAAGACGTTTGCCGTCATCGCACAGGGTACCGGCAACGCGCGCGAGCCAGGCGCCAAGATCCTCGGTGTGGGGTTTGCCAGGACCACGGGCGTAAAGCGCGGCGTGGTGCGTGACATCGAAGAGACCACACGGTCCATCTCCCAGGCGATGCGCGACGCCGAACGGATGGCCGGTCTGGAGGTCCCGACCGTCTACTGCGGTATTGCCGGAGATCACGTCCAGACACGGATCAGCACCGGACTGGCTTCTGTAGCCAGTGAGGAGATCGCGAGGGCCGACGTCCAACGGGTCGACGACGTGGCCAAAGCCGTCAGCTTGGGTGACGACTACGAGCTGCTGCATTACATCCCACAGGAATACAAGGTTGACAATCAGGGCGGGATTAACGATCCAGTAGGGATGACCGGCCTGCGGCTCGAGGTCGAGATGTGCTTGGTGGCCGTTCAGAACAAGGCCGCGCGGAACCTGCGCAAGGCGGTAGAGCGGGCAGGGCACAAGGTTACGGAGCTGGTTTTGGAGCCGCTGGCGGCGTCTCTGGCCACGGTGACTGCGGATGAGAAGGAAATCGGATGTGCCTTGATTGACCTGGGGAGCGCCTCGACGTCCATAGCCGTATTCCACGATGGCAAGATGCGCCATCTCTCATCCATACCGTTCGGTGGTGCGAACGTAACCAGCGACATCGTTCAAGGGCTGGGGGTCACACAGGGCGATGCGGAGCGGCTGAAGGAGAAGTCGGGCTGTGCCTTTTCGCCGCTGGTCGACACCGACGAGGTCATCGAAATACCGGGCACGCCGGGGCAGGGAGCCCGCCAGGTAAAGCGTGAGCTGTTGGCGCACATCATCCATCAGCGCATGGACGAGATCTTGGGCCTGGTGGCGGACCGGATCGAAGAAGCCGGATATGCCGGCCGGCTGGCCGCGGGCGCGATTCTGACCGGTGGTGGCGCGCAGCTGTTGGGGATCGTCGAACTGACACGCGAGGTGTTTGCAATGCCTGTGCGAGAGGGCATACCGGGACAGGGTATCGTGGGGATCGTGGATCAAGTGCAGGCGCCGCGTTTTGCAGTCCCGGTTGGGCTAGTGTTGTATGCAGGGCGACAGGTCGTTGGTGGTAAGCTGGATGGCGGTCAGACCGTTGACAGGATGTTTGGTCCTGTCAAGCGGTGGCTACAAGACTTCTTCTAATCAAGGGCTGATGAGGATCCCTATGGTTTTTGAACTCGAGGAAACGGTTGCCCAGAACGCCCGCATGAAGGTGGTGGGTGTGGGTGGTGGTGGAGGCAACGCAGTCAATCGCATGATCGATGAACACCTGATGAGTGTGGAGTTCATCTCGGTCAACACCGACTCGCAGGCTTTGATGCAGAACAAGTCTGATGCGAAGGTGCAGATCGGGAAGAAGCTCACCCGCGGGCTCGGAGCTGGAGCGCGGCCCGAGATCGGTCGCCAGGCCATTGAAGAGAACCGGGACGATGTGCTGAATGTCCTCGCGGGTGCCGATCTGGTGTTCGTGACTTGCGGTATGGGTGGTGGAACCGGAACGGGTGCTTCGCCGATCATCGCACAGCTGGCCCGTGACGTCGGGGCTCTGACCGTTGGAATCATCACCAAGCCGTTTCTGTTCGAGGGTCGCAAACGGATGCGGCAAGCCGAGATAGGGATCTCGGAGATGGCCAAGCACGTCGACACCATGATCCTGGTGCCCAACGAGCGGCTTCTGGCTGTAGTGGGCAAGAATGTCCCGTTCCAGGACGCATTGAAGAAAGCCGACGAGGTGTTGCTGCACGCCACGCAAGGCATCTCCACCCTCATCTCTGTGACCGGATTGGTCAACGTCGACTTTGCGGACGTACGGACGGTGATGCAGAACGGAGGCTCTGCCCTGATGGGAATGGGAGCCGCCCGAGATGACGATCGTGCGCTGGTAGCGGCACAACAGGCCATCTCCAGTCCGCTGCTGGATGACGTCTCGATCAACGGATCCACTGGTGTGCTCGTCAACATAACCGGGGGGGAGGATCTGACGCTGGGTGAGGTGAACCAGATTAGTGAAGTGATCCACGACGCAGCGGGCGACCAGGCAGAGATCATATTTGGAGCGGTGACGGAACCTGCAATGGAGGGAGAAATCCGTGTGACCGTCATAGCTACCGGATTCGATCAGTCACTGTCTATCCAGGAGAGCCCGTTCGCGCGCTCGGCCGCGCCAGGTGTTCTGCCGTTTCCGCAGCGCCCGACGACCAGGCCCTCCACCCCGATAGCGATGAAGAGCGCTTCGGTGCCAGAACCGGCACCCCCCGAAGGTGGACCGGAGGTCGAGATCGCAGAGATGGAGATTCCGACCTTCATCAGGCGGCAGATGGACTGATGTGGAGTAAGGTGCTCAAGGTCGTCGTAGCGGCAGGAGTGGTGCTGGCTGCTGCTGTTTGGACCACGGGCATTGCATCTTCATCCAAACCCATCCCGGTAGCAGCACCCATCGTGGTGGACAATGCGTACATCTATCAGACCGATGCAGTCAAGCGCAACGAGACCCTATCACACCTGTTTGGGCGGCACAACATCTATGGGACCGAGCTGCTCCAGGTCATAGAAGTCGCGGAAGGTCTCAATCCCAGACGCATAAGACCAGAAAAGACATTCGGTTTCCGTTACGTATACGGGGGGCTGACGCCGGACCGGATAACGGTGCGGTTGGGTGATGAACGCACTGGTGACGACCGAATCCTCACGCTTTCCAGGGACAGCAGCGGCACCTGGTCGAGTACATCCAAGCCCATTGTGTGGTCGGTGGATGTGCTTAGGGTTCAGGGCGTGGTCAGAGCGACGCTCGATCAAGCCATGAAGGACGCAATTCCCGACTCGATACTTCCCGCCTCGCAGCGTTCGTACATGGTGAACGATCTGGGCGACAACATCTTCGGCTGGGTGATCGACTTCTATCGTGATTTCTACGAGGGCGATGAGTTCAGTGTGGTGTACGAGCGACTTGCGTCGCAGCTCGGCGACGTACGCTACGGCCGGGTTCTGGCGGCCAAGGTAGAGACGCGGGGTAGGGAGAACAGCGCCTATGTCATGACCGATGAGCGAGGTCGCAACACGTACTACGATGATGAGGGGCTGTCGCTCCGTCGTTCTTTCAAGATTCGTCCTGTCGATTTCGGGCGGCTCAGCTCGCGGTTCTCGAAGCGCCGCTTCCGTCCGGTACTGAAGACTTACCGGCCTCATCGTGGCCTCGATTACGCAGCTCCTACGGGGACTGAGATCAAGGCTACCAACGGCGGAACCGTAACCCGTGCGGGACGCTGGGGCACTTACGGCATCATGGTGTCGATCCGACACGCGGGTGGCATCGAAACCCGATACGGTCATATGAGAGGCCTGGCGTCCGGAATCAAGCGGGGCGTGTACGTGGAAC
>JAUVRV010000329.1 GCA_030597435.1 Gemmatimonadales bacterium
CAGAGCCAAGATCCTGGCCTTCATCGACACGATGCCGATCGATAGCTTCGCCACTCCACCGATGGTCACCCCGTGGGGCACGGAGACTGAACATGGCAAGACCTGGGGAATGGACCCCGCGTGGATCCATCTCGGCGTGTTCCAGATTCCCTCGGCGCTTTTGGCTCTGATCCCGATGCCACAGGGCAACATCGACTTGGCGCGACAGGAAGGGGAGTTGATGCGGATTCGCGAGGAGATCATGTTTGCCGCCCAACAGGCCCAGAACAACGAAGACTTCCGCCACTACGTGAAAGAGATTCGCAAGCGGAAAGACGCCGAACGTGAGGAACGCCGGCGTCTGATGGCGGAGCACGCCAAGAAGGGCGTCAAGAAGGACACGATCAAGCCAATTCCTAGACGCTGACCGCCTACCTCCCCTGACCCCTGACTAGAAGCCATGGGCTAGGTGTATCCCCTTCTGCTTCCTCTGCGCCCCCACCAGCCTACCGAAGCACAGCAATAACCCCTAATTTCTCCCCAACCACATTCGCGAGGATTCCATGAAACGAACTCCGCTTTCCCTCCTGGTCGGAGTTGGGATGATACTGTCACATGCTCCGGCAGTCGCGCAGTCTTTCCCCACCGATGACCCGGTCATAAAGGCAATTTGGCAAGAAGGAATGGTCACGTCGCAGGCGTATGACATAGCTCAGGTCATGCTGGACTCGATTGGTCCGCGACTGAGCGGTTCTCCCGCCCACAAGGCTGCCAACGAGTGGGCAGTGCAGAAGTTCACGGAGTGGGGCATCCCGGCGCGGAACGAGCAATACGGCACGTGGCTCAGTTGGCGTCGTGGTATCTCACATGTCGACCTCATTCAACCGTGGGTGCGCTCTCTCACCGGAATGATGTTGGCGTGGAGCCCGGGCACTAACGGAAAAGTCGAAGGGCCGGTTGTAGCGTTGCCCGAGTTCGACGACAAGCAAGCCTTCGACGCATGGCTTCCTACGGTCGCGGGGAAGTTTGTTCTCACATCGATGTACCAACCGACCTGCCGGCCCGATGCGAGCTGGGAGGAATACGGCACCGAAGAGTCGTTCCAGAAGATGGACGCCGCCCGAGATACGGCGCGCGCCTCATGGTCGGCAAGTTCGCGAGCACTCAGGGACTCGTTGGGTGGCAGCATGGACCTGGCACTGGAGGAAGCGGGTGCGCTGGGTCTGTTCTCGTCCAGCTGGGCCGGCGGTTGGGGTGCAACGCGGATCTTCTCAACTTCGACGGAACGCATCCCCGTGTTCAGCCTGCCCTGCGAGGATTACGGGCTGTTGCACCGGTTGGCCGAGAACGGTCAGGGGCCCGTGGTCAGGGTCGAGGCCGAATCCGAGAATCTAGGGGTGCAACCCATCTTCAATACGATTGCCGAGATCCGTGGTAGCGAGCTGCCGGACGAGTACATCCTGTTCTCGGCCCACTTCGATTCGTGGGATGGTGGCACCGGAGCGACTGACAACGGCACCGGATCGGTCATCATGATGGAGGCCGCACGCATTCTCAAGAAGGTGTATCCCAATCCCAAGCGAACCATCGTGATCGGGCTTTGGGGCGCCGAGGAGCAGGGCCTCATTGGTTCACGTGCATTCGCCGCAGAGCATCCCGAAGTCCTGTCGGGTCTGCAGGCCACGTTCAATCAGGACAACGGAACCGGTCGTGTTGCCAACGTGTCGATGCAGGGGCTGACGGGAGCTGCTTCGCACTTCACCCAATGGCTCACAGCGATACCGCGGGAGATAACACGGCACATCAACCTGAACATCCCGGGCACTCCTGGTGGCGGTGGCAGTGACTACGCGTCCTTCATCTGTGGTGGGGCGCCGACGTTCAGTCTCTCGTCGTTGAGCTTCGACTATGGCTACACCTGGCACACCAACTTCGACACGTTCGACAAGATCGTGTTCGACGATGTCATGAACAACGCAACGCTGACCGCTATGCTCGCGTACATGGCGTCTGAGGATCCCGAATCAGTGCCGCGGGACCAGCGCGTGTTGCCGGTGAACTCGAGAACCGGTGAGCAGATGACGTGGCCGGAGTGCCGCTTGCCGCGCACGTGGGCGGAGTATAGGGGGCGGTAGGTAGGGAGAGGTGGTCTGACCCCAGGCGTAAGCCTGGGAAACCCTAGCCCCGGCCTTTGAGTCCGGGGTGCCGCCGCGGCCGCCGGTTAGTCGCGACGGATAGCCGCCTGAATCCGGGCCAGGCTTTCCTCTCTGCCCACCACATCGAGTAGGATATGAATCCCCTCTGACACCGTCGTACCGGTGATCGCCACGCGTATCGGTTGGAAGATCTTGCTAGGCCCGACACCAAGAGACTCAGCCAGGTCTCGTAACTGCTGCTCCAGGTTCTCCGGCTGCCAGGCTGCGTCGTCCATGCCGCTCAACAGTTGGTACGTGGCCTCGAGTGACGAGTAGAAACCGTCGCGGTCCTTGGCAATCAGCTTCTGGGCTTTCTCGTCATCGGTCTTGATGAAGCTGGAGTCGAGGCGCACCGCGGCCCGCTCGGCTATGTCCATTATTGTACGGGCGCGCTCCCGGTTGATGTCGACGGCCTTTACCAGTTTTTCGTGAGGCACACTCTCGGCGTCTAGCCCCAACCGTTTCATCTCCGGCTCGACGAGTGGTAGCAGTTGATCTACCGGAGTCAGGCTCAAGTGCTGACCGTTCATCCACTCCAGCTTGGTGAGATCGAAGATTGCACTCTTACGCTGTACGTCGGCCAGCGAGAATGCCTGGATCAGTTCGTGGATGTCCGAGAACACCTCGCGCTCGTCTTTGGGATTCCAACCCAACAGCGCGAGGAAGTTCCTGAGTGCCTCAGGAAGGATGCCGAGGTTCTGATAGTCACCGACTGCTGTCGCTCCGTGGCGCTTGGACAGTTTGTGGCCATCCGGGCCGTGAATCATCGGCACGTGGGCGAACACGGGTGGTTCGTGGCCTAGCGCCCGAAACACCGCGATCTGCTTTGGCGTGTTGGAGATGTGATCGGCACCTCTTATCACATGCGAGATCGTCATCTCGGCGTCGTCCGCCACGACTGTGAAGTTGTACGTTGGTGTCCTGTCCGAACGCAGGATGATCCAGTCCTGTATGTCGGATCCTTGGAAGCTGATGTGGCCTCCCACAGCATCTTCCCAAGCGATCTCCTCGTGAGGCATGCGGAACCTCACTGCACCGTCGTCTTCATATGCGTGTCCCCGGGCCAAGAGGTCGTCGGCCATTTTCTGGTGACGCTCGATCCCGGCGCCCTGGAACACGATGTCTTCGTCCCAGTCCAACCCTAGCCCGGTCAGACCATCCCGGATCACCTGCGTGTGTTCGTCGGAAGAACGCTCCCGGTCCGTATCCTCAATCCGCAGCAGGAACTTCCCACCCGATTGACGCGCGAATAGCCAATTGAAAAGCGCTGTCCTCGCCCCACCGACGTGTAGATAGCCAGTGGGTGACGGTGCGAATCGAACTCGAATCGAATCGTGTGCCATAGTTGTATGCGTGTTTGCCGTCTGTGCTTGTTGCCCCCTCTGCCCCCTCTGCCCTTCCTCATCTCCTCTAACACTAACGCATAGCGCAGCCACAAGTGACGGAAATCACTTCATTCTTCCTCAGGCGGCCCGAGAATATGGTACCTACCAGGGGGAACGATGAGAAAGCCACACGTGATCTGGACCGCGACGGTTGCAGCATCACTCACCGCGTTGGCCGTGTCGGGCTGCAGCGATACCGATCCATTCTTGCCCGAACTGAATATTGACGGTGCCATAGTTGCGGGACACGACGTTGTCGATGCGTTCGAATCGATCCCGGCCGCCACGTTCGACCACATTCGGGCGAACTACAGGATCTACTACGGCCACACTTCGCACGGCAGTCAGATAGTCACCGGCGTCGGCATGTTGGCGGGAGAGAACTCCGACTATGAGTCTCCGCACTTCCACGAACCGGGCGGCGATCTGGGCCACAACGGTGACACCACCTGGGCCAACACGACGCGGGCGTTTCTGGATGCACACCCGGGCGACTACAACGTGGTGATGTGGTCTTGGTGTGGCGGAGTGTCGGACAATACCCAAGCAGGCATCCAGACATACCTGAACGCGATGGCGCAGCTGGAAGCCGA
>JAUVRV010000322.1 GCA_030597435.1 Gemmatimonadales bacterium
TTCTCCAGTTTGGTGCGCGTAAGCAGCTGTGTCACTCGCCCTCCTACTCGTACCTCAGAGCCTCAACTGGATCCAGCCTAGCCGCCTTCGCCGCCGGGTACATGCCAAACAACACGCCGGTTACGATCGACGCGCCGAGTGCGACAACAACGGCCCAGAGTGGGATCTGGGCAGGCAGTGGGGTAAATGCCTTGAGTAGCACACTGGCCAATCCGCCCAGGGCCAGGCCGATCGCTCCGCCTATCAGAGTTAGTGTGGCGGCCTCGACCAGGAACTGCCACAGTATCTCGCGACGCTTGGCTCCAATGGCCTTGCGAATCCCGATCTCACGAGTGCGCTCGGTGACCGATATCATCATGATGGCGATCACGCCCACCCCTCCCACCATCAACGCTACACTGGACAGGACCAGCATCACGAGGAATATGACGCCTGCTATCTGATCGAAGTTCTCGAGTGCCTTCTCCTGAGTGATGATTCCGAAGGTGTTGTCGTCACGCGGCCCGAGTCCCCTGAACGAGCGCATGGCGGCGGTCACATCTTCGGTCGCCTGCAACACGGTAACGCTGGTGGACGGAGAGACGTAAAAGATGAGGTCGGTGCGCCAAGTCCTCACGTATTTGTTGAACGCTCCCTGAGGGATGATCACAAACGGCCGGTTTCCCTGTCCGAATATGTCCGGCGGTGGCTCGTACACGCCGATGACCCGGAACGGAACGCCGCCCACCTTGATGCGGTGCCCCATCGGATCTCGTAGGCCAAAGATATCGTCTGCCAGTTTCCGGTTTATCACGACCACGCGGCTGCTGGCGGCCGACTCGAGACCGGTGTAGGAGCGGCCCGGGAAGATGTCTCCACCCATGACCCTGGGCCAGCCAGCGCTCAATCCCCTGACCTCGACCGAGTTGAGGGTCTGGTTCTCGAACTCAACGTCACGACTGTTGAACTCTCCCACGACGACGAGTGAGATCGACGGCAGCTCGCCAATTCGGTCGGCTTCCTGAACCGTGAGTGGTGGAGAGCGGTAGTAATCGCTGTCGTCGAATACGACTCCGGTTTGCGGTGAACGCTGAACGAAGAACGTACGGGGCCCGAGTTGGTTCAGGATGTCCTCGACACCCATGTTCACACCGGTGATAAACGAGGCCATGAGTACCACTACCATCACGCCGATCGCTACTCCCAGGATCGTGAGGCCTGCGCGAGCCTTGCTGGCCCTCAAGGACTGGAGTGCTATCCCGACCCCTTCAAACAGTTGTGTCATGGTTTACTCCTGACGCATTGCGACGACGGGGTCCAGGCGGGCGGCGCGGGCAGCGGGGTAGAGCCCGGATATGATGCCGACACCCGCTCCTAGCCCCACGGCAATCGGAATCGACCAAGGTGCAACGTGGGCCGGCATGAAGGTCGTGGCGCGAACGAGGAACGCCAGCCCCAGACCCGTCGCAATACCGAGTGCCGCCCCGACTGTTGCCAGTGTGGCAGACTCGACCAGAAACTGGCGTAGAATGTCCTTGCGACGCGCTCCCAACGCCTTGCGGCTTCCTATCTCCCTGGTCCGCTCGGCTACCGCCATGAGCATGATGTTCATGATCACGATGGAACCCACCACGAGAGATACGCTTACAAGTCCGGGCACGAGGATTTTGAGGAGTCTGTCGATCTGGCCCCAGAACTCCAACACACCCGCCGCGGTCTCGATGGCGAAAGTGTTCTCCTGTGCCGGTCGTAACGCCCGGCGACTGCGCATTACCGCTTCGACGTCGGCCATGGCTGTCTCGAGATCCTCGGTGGAGTTGGCCTTGACCAATAGGACGTCGACTACGCGCGGAGGATTGACGAAGCGCTTCACGGGTGAGAGTGCTGGGGCGACTACAAACTCGTCCAGTGAGAATCCGAATATCTCACCTTGGCTCTCCACCAAACCGATCACGCGATACGGCAGGCCCCTGATGTCGATCTCGCGTCCCAGTGGATCGAGACCCTCGAACAGACCCTCGGCTGCCTTGCTCCCTAACACGGCTACCGGCTGACCGCTGCGGACCTCCTGAGCGCTGAACGCCCGCCCGTACTCGATCTGCCAGTCCCGCAGTTCGAAGTAGTCTGCGGTCGCGCCAATCACGCGAATGCCGGCCGACCTGTCTCCGTAGGAGACTCTCGCACCACTCACCGATTCCCAGGCGGTTACCACTGGTACTGTGATACTTGCCGCTGCTGCCCTGGCATCGTCATAGCTGATGCGCGGACGACGGCGCCACTCGCGCCATGTCTCACGCGAGATGTTGCCGGCGTTGAAGTCGGTGTAACGCCGCAGTTGGAACGTGTTGGCACCCAAGATGTTCCCGGCTACCTCATCGGTCATGTACCGGTTCATTCCCTCGAGTATGGTGAACACCGCGATGAGAAACATCACGCCGATGAAAACACCGATAACCGAGAAGAAGCTCTTCATTTTCTGGGCCCAGATCATCTTCAGGGCGAGACGGATTGCTTCGTAGATCGGCATCGCGCTAGGCCGCTTCCCTCAACGTGTCGCGGTGGATGGTTCCACGTGGCGTGATTACGCGATGGGCGTGGGCCGCGAGGTCATGTTCATGGGTCAGCGCATCATTGTGCATCGAGACTGTGCTCCTCAGCTGCGTGCGATGCCTAGACGAGTGACGACGGTGCGGGTACCTCCGGACGCGGGCAAGGTCGCATCGGCGAGACGCGCCTGCTCAGCCGTTTCAAACGCGCCGGTGAGCACGCGGGCCGACCCGTCCGGTTGGCTCAACATGTCGGGAGGGATTCCCGAGGCTCGAAGACTACGGACCTCTTGGGCACCGGAGGTGGGATCAGGGCGCTGCCCAACCTGGAGTGCGTGCGGTGTGCGCACCACGATTCCTTCGGCGCCCGCCAACAGACCCTTTGCCCTGAGCCGGCGCCGGAAGTCGGACGCGCTCGCTTCAGTACTGAGGGCACCAACCATCACACGATAGAGGATTCGGTCCTCACCGCGACGCACCGCCGAGACCGTGGAAGGACCACTTGCCTGGAATTGGTCTGCGTATCGCAATGCGCTCTCCATGCCGCCCATGGCTGCCACCTGGACCGCATAGAAGAGCGAGTCACCTTGAGTTGCGGCAACCGGCTCTGTTTCTGGCTCAGGTGCAGGTGTACTCGATGCCTGTTGCGACCTGGCCGCCGACTCGCCGCCGCTGGTCGAATCAGACAGCGTGGAGCCGGGCATGGCGTCGACTCTCGTGCTGTCGGAGAGATCGCGAATGGTCTGGTACGGCCCCGCGACGATCGTGTCGCCGTGCGAGAGTCCTTGCAGCACCTCGAAGTGCTCCTCGCCCGCGATGCCAACCCGCACCGGGTGGAACTGGGCGATGCCAGCTCGGACCAGGAAGACACCCTCGGTCTCGCTGGCAGTCGTGTCAGCCGGAGCAATCTCTGTCGAAATCGGCTTGTGTTCGCGCACCGTGAGGGCAATGATCGGAATCGAAAGGGTGCTGTCACGCGTGGCCGTGACGATCTTCGCCGTCGCCGAAAGGTCTGGCCGGATGTCGGCCGGTGGATCGTCGAGTGTGATCTCGACGTCGTAATCGACCGCTTGATCGCCGGTCCCGCCAGCGGCAGCCAGTCTGACTGCGCTGTGCGCGATCTTGGTCACGCGGCCGGTGAACGACGTGTCCGGGTACGCGTCAATCTCGACGTCAGTGGAATCTCCCATATGCAGTCGGACCACGTCTGTCTCGTCCACACGCACGTTGACCTGAATTATCGATAGGTCACTGACGGTCAACAGCAGACCCGTTTCACGCGAGAAGGTTCCGGGTACCGCGACCTCGCCTTCTTCTACGGCCAGCCGGGTCACCTGACCGGACATGGGAGAGCGCAGGATCGTCTTGGCGAGCTGTTCCAGAGCCTCCTGTAACCCCGCTCTTGCTTGCTCGACCTGATGTCCCGCCGACGTTGCGATGGCGGCGGCGACTTCGTAGTTGGTCTGTGCCTGCTCGATCTGCACTTGCGAGATCAGGGTCGAGTCGGTCTGCCGTAACTCCTGCGAGCGGTCCAACTCACGCTTTGCCTGATCCCGGTTGGCGCGCGCTTGTAGTGCCGAGGCTTCGGCCGACGAGAGCCCCGCTCGCGATCGTGCTACACCAGCCTCGTATTGCGACGGGTCGATACGGACCAGAAGGTCGCCCCGCTCCACCCAATCGCCTTCGTCGACCGGGAGCGAAA
>JAUVRV010000350.1 GCA_030597435.1 Gemmatimonadales bacterium
GGGACCACCAGATCAACGCGTTGGATTCGGGTAGCAGCCGCCAGTTCTCGTTGGCACTGGCATCGCCGATCTGTGTCGCAGAAGTCTCCGCGAACAGCGTTCGCACCTGGCCGGTGTTGGCGTCTGCCACGCGCACCCATGCCTGCTTGTGATCGCGCGAGCTGGAAACGAATGCGAACGCCGATGCGTCGGGATACCACAACAGATCGCAGATGCGGCTGCCACAGGCGATGTGATCGGTCACCATCGAGCGGTGCGCATCCGGTGCCATGTCCAACCGCACCACGCGCGGCGCACCCGGCCCGTCGAGATGGATCACCACACGCTCGACGCGGAAGATGACGCTGTCTCCCGGGAGTGGATAGCGCCACGACGACAGTTCCGGCTCACCCACGGTGGTCCGCACCAGGTGCATGCGGCTCACACCGCGCCCGTCATGCTGGAACGTGGCGATCTTCTTGGAGTCGGGTGACCACGTGAGCACCGGCGAGTCGCGTTTCACCCACCCGGCGTTGTTGGTGGCGTAGCCGAAATCCTCAACACCGTCGGCGGTGAGCTGGGTGTCCTCTCCCGTAACGAGGTCCCGGACCCAGAGATTGTGATCGCGAATGAACGCGGCCTTGGTTCCGTCGGGCGACACGCTCGAGTAGCGCGGTGGATCATGCAGCTCACCGCCTTGTGCCGCCGAGCAGGTATAGCTGCCCACATCACAGACCCACCGGTCCTCGGCGTCGCGCAGCGTGACCAGCGGCGCGCCTCCATCGGCGGGCAAATCGATGGCCATTACCGGTAGGCTGTCTCCGCTGATGCTACCACCAGTCGCGTCGCTCAGCGCTCGCCCCAACCGCGCGTGGTCGAAAGCGTCGCCACGCGTTCGCCGGTCCGGGTCCACCAGAATGAACCGGGCTCCCTCGGCACCGTTGACGCGGTACCATGCGCGGCCGTCCGCCAGCCAGGTGGGGCGACCCGGAATGCCGCTCACCATTTGTCGCGTGGTCGTGCCGAGGACCTGTTCGGCGCGAGCGTAATCATCCGCCGTGACGACAGGCGGGGTCTGTGCCGCCGCGGCCAACGGCGCGGCGAGTATCGTAAAGGCTATGATGGGATTTCGCATGCCACGAAACCTCGGTAAGAGCTGGACCGGTGGCAAGCTTTAGTGGCCCGAGGCACTGACGGACGAGCTGCGCGCCTCAGCGTGAACCGCATAGCAGCGTACCGTGCGTCACCCCCCAATGGCCCGCTTGACGGCCTCGGCGACCTGCTCCACGGAGCCAGTCCCCGAGACGATCTTCAGCACTCCCAGTTCACGGTAGTGCCCGACCAGCGGCGCGTTTGAGCCCCGGTATGCCGCGAGCCTCTTCTGGATCGCCGCCGGGTCGTCGTCGCTGCGCTCTTCGGCGGCCGCCTTTGCTAGCAGCCGCCGGACCAGCTCCTCCTCGGGGACATCTAGCAGCAGGGCTGCCTTTATCCGCTCCCCTTCCGCTGCAAACATGCGCTGCACTTCCCGGGCCTGCCGAACCGTGCGAGGAAAGCCATCCAAGACGACTCCCGCCACAGACTCCGGGACTGCTAGTCGCTCCTCTACGAGACTCAATATGATCTCGTCCGGCACCATCGATCCGCGATCCATGTGCTCCCTGGCCTTACGGCCCAGCTCGGTGTTGCCTTGGATCGCGTCACCGAGGAGGTCGCCGGTGGCGATGGTGAGCCCACCTATCCTCTTGGCGAGGAGCTGGGCCTGAGTGGTTTTGCCGGAACCGGGGGGGCCTAGGAGGATGACGTTCATTAGTTCGTACTCTCTAGTTGGCGACAACGGACGATAGATAACTACTGCTTCTGGTGAATGTACCGCCAGCCCCTGGCCCGAGAACGGGTCACTTGTCTCATGGTGCCTGCCTTGAGAGACGTGAATGTACTCAGAAATCGGGATATGGGTTATATTGTAAGAGTTACTCGCGATCTGTGAGCGTTTTTCCGTGTGGAGTGGTGGTCGAGTTGCCATGTCGTAACTGTTTTTATCGCAATACTGCGCCAAATAATCATTATTGGAGTTCTGCAACCGTTTTTGGGGAAAACGAAGATGACTGCAGGCCGCTCAGAAACACCCCGACGAGTAGGATATGGAGCCCTGATCGAGATGCTGGACCTCGACGTCATCGCGAACTGGCACGAGTCCCTGGTCGCGGCTACCAGCACGCATAGGGTTGATGCAACAGGCGACATCGTCCGGGAAACCTACCCGGAGGTATATTGGCCGGGCGATACGGTGGGTGACCATCTGGAATTTGCTCTGAAATACGACGGCACCAACCTGTCGATTCTGGCGGAGATCTTTCGGAAGGTCGACGTCACGGACGTCTTGACGTATGTCCAATCCAAGCCGACTGGGAAATACGCTCGACGGATCTGGTTCCTCTACGAGTTCTTGGTCGGGGACCGCCTCCCGCTGGATGACTTGAAGCGGGGCAACTACGTTGACCTACTAGACTCAGATGCGTACTACACGAGCAACCGCACTCAGCAGGTTCGCCGCCAGAGGATCAACGACAACCTCCTCGGAGACGGTCGGTTCTGCCCGATTGTGCGCCGCACGCAAAGACTCAGCGACTTCGAAACTGCTGACCTAACCCAACGCTGTAGGCAGATCGTCGCATCCTACCCTACGCAGCTTCTCAAACGGGCACTCAGTTATCTGTATACCAAGGAGACGAAATCTTCGTTCGAAATCGAACGCATCACACCTAGCACCGATCGAACCGAACGGTTCGTAACCCTTCTCCAATTGGCTGAACGCGAAGACTTCGTCGATAAGGATCGCTTGATCAATCTGCAGAACCGCATCGTGGACCCCCGCTTCGCGGAAGAGGACTACAGGAGGACGCAGAACTATGTTGGCGAAACGCTCGCCTGGCGCCAGGAGCGCGTTCACTTTGCGTGTCCAAAGCCCGAGGATATTCACGATTTGATGGCTGGGCTCATTGCAGCCCACCAACGCATGGCCGATGGTGGTGTGCAGGCGGTGGTACACGCGGCGGCCGTGTCATATGGCTTTGTGTTCATGCATCCGTTCGAAGACGGGAACGGTCGCGTCCACCGTTTCCTAATCCACGACATCCTTGCCCGGCCCGGTTTTACACCAGAGGGCGTGATTTTCCCAGTGTCGGCAGTGATGCTAAAGCACCCCGGCACGTACGATGATTCCCTGGAAGCATTCTCGCGACCACTGATGTCTCTGGTCGAGTATACGCTCGACGCAGAAGGCCGGATGGCTGTTCAGAACGACACTGCCGGCTGGTATCGTTACATCGACATGACAGCGCAGGCCGAAGCGCTGTTTTCGTTTGTGGAGACTACCATCGATACTGAACTCGTTGAGGAACTGACTTTCCTGGCCAACTACGACCGAACCAAGGCCGCGATTCAGGGCTGCGTGGACATGCCAGATCGCAAGATCGATTCGTTCATCCGGCTGTGCATCCAAACCAACGGCAGGCTTTCACAGCGGAAACGCGAGAGCCACTTCGATTTCCTGACCGCCGACGAGATTGCCCTGATGGAAGAGGCGGTTCGCGATGGATACGGCCTGGTCCCAACCGATTGAGTGCTATCGGAGGCTCGGTGTTGATATGCCATCCACTCTCGCACGTCGGCGCCAATGATTCACGTGGCGCGTGTTTGACGCGGCTGAACTCGTCCTCCGCCCAAGAGTGGTGGAGTGGGGCATGGAGTGAAGCTAGATCAGGGAAGCTGTGACCACACCTTACGTGAGCCCCGCCTGACCCCAAGCGTCCGGGGATTCCCGTAGCTAGGGTGTTGTTACGAGAAGAAAGCCGGAAGGCTCAAAGGCCCCGTCACTTTGTAA
>JAUVRV010000138.1 GCA_030597435.1 Gemmatimonadales bacterium
CGGCCGACCCACCCACAAACAACCCCTCTTCCTTGGTCAAGCGACGCGCCATCTGGAACGAGTCTCGGTCGCTCACTGTGATGAACTCGTCGACCACGTCAAAATGCAGGGTCTCGGGGAGCTTGTCCCCACCGATGCCCTCAACCTTGTAGGTTTGGCTCTCGCCAATCTCTTGGGTGCGGTGATAGTCGCAGAAGATGGATCCTTCCGGGTCGCCAAGAACGATCTTGATGTTAGGGTTCTTCTCCTTGAGGAAACGTCCTGCACCGCTCATCGTGCCACCGGTGCCGGCAGAACCTGTCAAGTGCGTGATTCGGCCCTCTGTCTGTTCCCACAACTCGGGCCCCGTGCTGCGATAGTGCGCTTCCACGTTCGCCTGGTTGTAGAACTGATTGGCGAAGATCGCGTTCGGTGTGTTCTTGGCGATCGTCTTGGCCTTCACGATGTAGTTGTCCGGGTGATCCGGCGGTACCGCCGTTGGTGTGATGATGACCTCGGCACCGAACGCCTTGAGCAGCCGGACCTTTTCCTGGGACATCTTGTCGGGCATCGTGAAGATGCAGCGATACCCCTTTTGAGTGGCAGCGAGCGCCAATGCCACGCCGGTGTTGCCGGAAGTACCCTCCACAATGATTCCGCCGGGAGTCAGGTCGCCACGCCGCTCTGCATCCTCGATGATCGCCGCGCCGATACGGTCCTTAACGGAACCGCCGGGATTGAAAAACTCCGCTTTGCCGTAAACGGGAGTGCGGATGCTGCCAACCACCCGGTTCAGTCTGATGAGCGGGGTCCAGCCGATTGTGTCCAGCACATTCTCGTACGGGCGTTGGTGTGGCGGTGTCACAGGATTTCTCCCGATTCCGATCGCGCCGGGTGTTTGAAGTGGATCGGCTGAAGAAACAGGGTAGCTACCGGCCGACCGTTCTGTCGCGCCGGAGCAAACGACATGGATGAGATGCCTGCGAGTGCGGCGGAGTCCAACGGCGGGTAGCCGCTGCTCTCGGCCACCTTGGTTGATTCCGGCACCACTATGCCCTGCTCTGTCAGATACAGCCGCAAGATGACGGATGCTTCCACTTCCTGTTCGAACAGATCCAGGGGATACTCAACCGGCGACTCCGGGTTGATCAGCACCGGGGATTCGAATCCTGGTTCTGTACTGGATTCGGGTGGGTCGCCCTGATCGGCGCCGTCAACTCCACAGGCAGTCAGGGTTATGAGGACCAAGGGATATCGTAACAGCCTTCTCACTGTTCCTCCGTCAATCGTTTGAACTCGGCGAGGCGACCCAGCGCCTCGATCGGCGTCATCTTGTCGGGGTCTATCTCCCGCAGCTCTCTGAGCACAGGATGTTCTTCCATTGCGAACAGGCCGAGTTGTGTTGCGTCGGGTGCCGCAGGCGGCGTCACCCCTGCCACGTGGTGACCTGACTCGAGCAGTGCCAGGATCTCCCATGCTCGCCGCACCACACCATGTGGCAATCCCGCAAGACGCGCAACGTGAACCCCGTAGGAGCGGTCGGAGCCACCCGGTTCCAGCCTGTGCAGGAAGACTATGTCGTGGCCGGCCTCCTTCACCGCCACGTTGAAGTTCCGGGCGTGCTGTAGAGTCTCGGTGAGTTGAGTCAGCTCGTGGTAATGCGTTGCGAATACGGTCTTGCAGCCGGTTAGGTCATGCAGGTGTTCCGTTACCGCCCATGCGATCGCCACGCCGTCGAACGTGGAAGTGCCCCGACCGATCTCGTCCAGCAATACCAGGCTCCGTTCAGTGGCGGCGTGCAGGATCGCACTGGTCTCGCTCATCTCCACCATGAAGGTCGACTGTCCTCGACCCAGGCTGTCGCTCGCGCCGACCCGGGTGAACACACGATCGACGACGCCGATCGCGGCCCTGCGCGCCGGTACGAAACTTCCCATCTGCGCCATTATGATGGCTAAGCCGACCTGCCGCAGGATGGTCGACTTGCCTGCCATGTTGGGTCCGGTGAGTAGCACGACGCGTCCGGCGTCATCCAACGTGATGTCGTTGGGAATGAACTTCCCCGGTGGCAACATCCGCTCGACTACCGGGTGACGGCATGCCTCGAGTTCGAGGGCGTATCCGTCGGTCACGGCTGGACGCACATATTTCTCGCGGACCGCAGTTTCTGCCAGGCTGGTGAACACATCGAGTTCGGCCAAATGCCTCGCTGTCTGCTGCAATGCCGTCAGACGTGCCCGAACTGATTCGCACAGGCTGTCCAGCAGCGCCCGTTCGCGCTCCATCACACGCTCTTCGGCGCCGAGTACTCTGGCCTCGTACTCCTTGAGTTCCGGCGTCACATAGCGTTCGGCGTTGGTGAGCGTCTGGCGTCGCTCGTAGTTCTCCGGCACGCCATGCTGCCGTGCCTTGGAGACCTCGAGGTAGTAACCGAATACCTTGTTGAATCCCACTTTGAGCGACGCTATACCGGTCGCCTCTCGTTCTCTCGCCTGCAGTGATGCAATGAAACGTTTGCCGCCGTCTCGGAGTTCGCGCACCTCATCCAGTTCGGGCTCCGCCCCTGGGCGAATCGAGTCGCCAGTGCCCAGCGCCGGTGGTGGATGGTCCACCAGGAACGCCGAGAGCCGCTCGGTCAGAATCGAGTGCAAGTCGAACTCGTGTGAGCAGCGGGTGAGTTCGGCGCTCTGGTCTCGGGACGCCAGCCCGTCGAGTCCGGCGCGGACGTCGGGGAGTCGGGCCAGCGAGTCCCGCAGCGCTCCCAAGTCACGTGGTGATGCCCTGCGCGCTGCCGTTCTGCCACACAACCGCTCCAAGTCGCGTACCCCATCGAGGGCATCGTGTAGCCGCTCGCGACCCCTCATGTCGTCGACGAGCACCGCAACGGCGTCCAGCCGGGCCTCGATCTGTTGTACGGCCCTGAGCGGAGCCAGCAGCCACTGGCGGATCAGTCTCGCTCCCATCGGCGTAACGGTCCGGTCGACGACATCGAGCAGTGTGCCACCCGGAAGGTCCGTGCGCAGCGGTTCCTCCAGCTCGAGGTTGCGCTTCGTCATCTGGTCCAACGGGATAGTGGTGCCCGCGCGCCGAATCTGCGGCCGGGCCATGTGGGGCAGGCCACTCGGCTGTAGCTCTGTCGCGTACTTGAGTAGCGCGTTGGCTGCCTGCAGCGCCGGGTCGTCGCCCGGCTCGATATCGAGTCCGTCCAGGCTGTGTAGGCCGAACCTGCGCTGCAGGTCTTCCGCTGCCATGGCCGAGTCGTATTCCCACGACTCCCGTTCTGTCACCATGGTGCCTTCGGGCAGCGTGATCTCGGCCTGCCCTTCGGGAACCACAACCTCTCGCGGCATGTACCGGGCGAGTGCAGCCTCGAGATCGCGCCCCGCGGTTGTCTCCAGCACGAATTCTCCCGTGGAGAGATCCAGAGCTGCCAGCCCTACTGGCTCTCCCGGCTGGAGTGCCACGAGGAAGTTGTTACGGCCACCTTCGAGCCAATCCTGAGCAAACACGGCGCCGGGCGTGAGAGTCTCGACCACCTCCCGTCTGACCACTCCCTGGGCGAGCTTGGGATCTTCTACCTGCTCGCAAATGGCCACCCTGTGGCCGAGTTCAACCAGTCGACGCAGGTACTCGCCGGCAGCCTTGACCGGCACCCCAGCCAGGGGGACTTCGCCCGCGCCTCCATTGTTGCGGCTTGTGAGAGTGAGGCCCAGGTCGCGGGCGGCGACCTTGGCGTCGTCCTGGAACATCTCGTAGAAGTCACCCATGCGGAAAAACAGGATCGCGTCTTGGTGTTGGGCCTTGATCTCGCGATACTGCTTCATCAGCGGGGTTTCTGATCCTGCGGGCCTGCCCCGCTTCTTACTCAAGATCCCTCCACCACAAACGGGCTGCCGCCGATCTTGCCCTTGAGTTCCGTCGCCAACGCCTGGGCGTCGGCCTTGTTCGCGAACCGGCCGACCCTGACCTTGAGCAGGCCATCTGTGCTCCGCACGACGTGCGGCTCGTAGCCCTGTCGATGCAGCCCCTGCATGATTTCATCCGCAGCAGCAGCGCTGCTCACGGCTGCTACCTGGACCGAGAAAAAGGCGCGTGTTCCCGCCGCGGTGGTCGGGGCAGCCGACTCAGGCGCGATGCCGGGACAGCGCTGCAAGTAATAGCGGGAGCGGTTGGTGAGTTCAATGTCGTCCGTAGCAGTCTCCCCGGCTCGGCGGAGAAGCTCGCAGCCGTTGTCGATCTCACCCAACTCGAGGTAGGCACGACCGGCCCAGAAAGCCGCCCAGGGCAGAACCGTGCTGAACGGGTAGTCCAACAGGACTCTCTCAGCTGAGCGGGCAGCCGATCTGAGTTCACCAGCGGCGAACCTCAGTTCGGCCATCCTGAGCAAGGCCCGGTCGGTCCACTCTGAGCGTGGATACTCGATACTCACTGTGCGGAAATACGACATGGCGCTATCACTGTTGTCTGCCACCACGCCGGCAGTGAACAGCGCACCCGGGTAAAGCGGGTCCTGACGCGACAAATCAGCTATTCGTCGTCGTACCAAGGACCGGGCCGAGTCGCCCAGGCCCTCGGTGGCAAGATGCATCGCCGTCATGAGCAATGAATCCTTCACCAGGGTATCGCGGGGTACCCAAGCCGTTGCCTGGGCGCTCAGGGGTGACCCGAGGCAGATCGACAATGCTACTAGTGGAAGTATGCGACTCATGCTGCCGCCTCTTCGATAGGACTCAGACTAAGTAATAAACCCGTTAGTGTTCCCTTCTCGTCGCTCAACGTGGTCGACTTGAGCGCACGGTCGCACCCGTATGCCAGGTGAAGCGCCTGCGTGATTTCCGAGCTGGACCAACGCCCTGCTGCGCGGGCCCACAACGCCGCTTCGTGTTTCCAGCTACGCAGTCCGAACGGACGACTGCTCTGGATCGCGTTGAACAGGTCACCCTCGATTCTCCGTGGAGGAACACCATCCTGCGTGAGCGCCACGGCGAGCCGTACGCCGACGAGACCGGTACCGAGTGCGTTCAGCATCCGCACACCGGTGACACCCGTCGCTGCCAACACGGGTTCCAGTGCTGCAATGGCCCTGGGAATGTCACGAACGAGAACGGCATCTACCCAATCGTGTAGTGTCTCGCCTCGTCTGACCCCTACCATCTGTGCTACCTGATCGATATCGACCGGCTGGTCGGGTGGAGCCACGGCCGCCAGCTTGTCGACTTCCGTGGCTAGGTACGACAGGTCCGATCCCACTGCGTTGAGCAGGTGTTCCGTAGCGGCGTCAGTCAAGCTGAATCCGACCCGGTCCGCTTTGACACCTATCCAACGACGAAGCCGGTCGGGGTTGAGCGGTTCGACTGCCACGTGTACCGCCGCCTGTGCCAGTCTCTTGTCGTGCTTCTGGCCCGCACCGGCTAGCAGTATGAGCACGGTTGTCGGAGACGGGTTCTCGAGATACCGGTGTACTACCTGCCACAGCTTCGCGTTCTTGCGCCACTGTTCCACGTTCTTGATGACTACAACGCGACGCTCGGCCAACATCGGCGGCGTTTCCACCAGAGAGTGGAACCCCTCACCGTTCACTTCGCTCGCGGTTCTGACGTCGATATTGAAGTCCTTGCACGAGGGATCGACCGTTTTATCCAGTACCAGTTCCACGAGTTCGTCTTTCAGCAGATCCTCGTCACCTGTGATGTAGTAAACCGGTGCAGGGGTGTCCCGCTTCAATGAGCGGTAGGCCGAGTCGAATGAGAGCTGAGCCGCCATAATGGGCGGAAGTTAGTGAACGCGTTGTGTGTAAGAAAGTGCGATTCGGCGTCAGCGCGAAAGCGAAACCCACGTGGTAAACGAAACCTGTGACTGAGACCTGCCCCTGACCTCCGTGCCAAATGCTGGAACGCTCAGGTCTGTGAGATCTACCAGTCCGCCCCATGATGCGGAGGTCGACACGAAGGGCGGAGCAGCCGTAGCGCTGGCGAGGCCCGTCTGAGAACGCGCCTCGTCTGGATTCGATCCGATTGCCACAGCTAGAGCAATCGCGGCTGCCGTCATGAGGATAACCATGATCCCCGCGTGAACTGAGCGTGCGTTGTCACCGCGTTCTGATTCGCTATCTCCCTGGGAGAGTCGGCTCTGGAGTCGTCGGGTGAAACCCAACGACGGCCCGATGTCGCTGGTGGCCTTGAGCAGCATGACACCACGGGCAATCGAGGCATCGTAGTCCATGCATCGGTTGCACCCGGCCAGATGCTGGCGAATGTCACCCTCGAGTCGGGGATCTTCGATCAGCCCGTCACGGTAGTCGGAGTAGAGCTGGAGAAAGTCGGAGCAGCGCATGGGACTGAAAGCTTAACCACGTAAAGTGTTTGACTAGGGAATACTACCGTTGGAAGGAGAGGAAGTTCCCCACAAACGGAGCCGCCCGCCCCCGGGGAGATGTCGGATCAGGGGGCTGGGGAACTGGGGGCTGGAACAAGCTCCGGTTGTTCCACCCCAGAGCCGAGCAGGCTGGTGGCTAATCCAGGAGCGGAGCGATCACCTGAGCGAATCGATTCCGCGCCCGATTCAGTCTGCTTTTGACGGTGCCGAGATTGCAGTCGGTAATCTCTGCGATCTCTTCGTAGGTCTTGCCCTCCAGCTCACGTAGCATGAACACCACTCGGTGATGTTCCGGCAGCTGGTTCACGGACCACTCCACGAGTTGCCTGAGATGCCGCTTGCGGTAGAGGTCGTCGGGGCGCTGGTGCCGGTCTTCGAACTGGAGCGGACGGTGATCTGCCTCCCAGTTCTTCTTGATCGTCTGAAACAGAACGAGCGGACTGCGACTGCGATTGCGTAGCTCGTTCTTGGCGAGGTTGGCGGCGATCGTGTAGATCCACGTCGAGAATTTCTTTGATTGGTCGAACCGGGCCAGGTGTCGGTGTACCCGTATGAACACCTCCTGAACCAGGTCCTCCGCCCGTTCCCGATCGCCGATTGTACGGTAGACGAAGTTGAGCAGTCGCCTCTGGTACCTAG
>JAUVRV010000328.1 GCA_030597435.1 Gemmatimonadales bacterium
CTGTCCTGGAGGTATGGCTCGAGGTCAGCTTGCGTCGTGGTGGCGTCTATGTCAACCGGCTGGCGGTCCGCGGGCGGCTCAGGCTCCTCGGTGCCCGCCGTATCCAAGTATCGCCTGCTCATGATGAACTCGAACCTGAAGGAATCGGTCTCTACCACCGGCTTCGCGACATCGACGAAGCCGCCGCCCAGTTGGATCGAATCCTCGAACGGCTGAAACCTGAAGATGGGATTGCTCTCCACGGTGTCGTCTGCCGCCACCTGGGCTTGCTTGGACTCATACGCCATCACGTAGCCGCGGAAGGCGCTGTCGCGTTCCACACTGGCAGGTACAATGCTATCGAACACCTGCAGGGTTGCGGGAGGACAGAACTCCGGACATACCGCTGGCGAAACGACGTTTTCGTTGCAGGCCGTGGTTGTCAACGCAATGACGAGCGCTGTCGCACACCTCATTCCGACACTCGACCCGCTCGGGCTGCCTGCGCCCGTCCACTGATTACGATTCCAGATATTCACCTCCAAAGGCATCGGGCAAAAGCTGACCTAATCGCCAACAACACGACCCATCGGGGCCTACAGCCTCGACAACCATGTCGTGGCCAAACTCTGCCAGCGCCTGTCTGCAAGCACCACAGGGAGCCGCCGGTGGCGATGAATGGGTCACCACGACAATCCGCTTGAAGCCGCGTGCACCAGCCGTGATGGCGGCACCAAGTGCAACGCGTTCAGCGCAGTTCGTCAGCCCCAGTGACGCGTTCTCCACGTTGGCGCCGGCGAAAACCCTGCCGTCAACCGTCTCCAAAGCAGCTCCAACCGTGTAGCCGCTGTATGGTGCGTACGCGTTAGCCCGGGCGGCACGTGCCGTGCGAATCAGATCATCTTCCACGAGGCCACCCCTCCCATGAATGAATCTCCCACATTGGGCGCCAAATTGAAATACTCAGCCACGGTGGCTCCGATATCAGCAAAGGCAGCGCTTCATCCAAGTCCTGGAGCCCTCTATAGAACCCCTCAACGTCGTTTCGGTGCCCCCAAGTCTGGTCGAACTCGACCACGTTGGCGAGTGGCAGCCCCGCCTGGTTCAACCGTTCAGATACTCCCGTTTGAGCCGATCACCCATCCGAGTGAGTATCTCGTACGAGATCGTGCCCGACCACCGGGCGAACTCGTCCAGTGTGATCCGTTCCCCCGAGTGTTCGCCGATGATCGTCACCACGTCATCCACTCGCACCTTGGTGGGACCAGGGCCGAGATCGACCATAACGAAGTCCATCGTGACTCGACCTACCACCGGACAACGCCGACCATCGATCAAGACGGAGGCCTTGCCGCGCGCGGCCCAAGGGAATCCATCGCCGTAGCCGATTCTGACCGTGGCCACCCTCGTCTCTTCCGGCGCCGCCCACTCTCCCCCGTAGCTAACGGTCTCGCCCTTGGGGATCCGCCTGAGGCTGACAACCGAGGCTCGAACCGAGACCACCGGTAGAGGTTGAGGCAGATCTTCACCGCAGCGTCCTCCGTACAGAAAGATCCCTGGTCGAGCCAGGTCCAATCGCTGCCGCAGCCGCCACGAGCCCGCACTGTTGGCGGCGTGGAGCAGGATCCCATCGCTTCCGATACGTCTCAGTCCATCCTGGAACCTGCGCCACTGGTGCTCGACCTTTTCCGGATGTGTGTCTGCCGCCAAGAAATGTGTGAATGCCCCCTCGAGGTGTTCGGACGCCATTGACTCCAAGCGGTCATCGTCAAAGCGAATACCGCACCGGCTCATTCCGGTGTCTATCTCCACGTGGTAGGGCAGTCTCCACTGCGCGGCCACGTCCGGATCATCTACGGAGGCACGCAGATCGTATTCCGCGTACAGATCTCGTTTCGAGGGAGTGACAGGAGTGAAAACGACAAGTGGCCGAGCGATGCCGGCCTCTCTCAGTTCAATCCCCTCTTGTACCGTGGCGACCCCAAATCCCCATGGGTCGATTGTTTCTAGTGCTCGTGCAATTGGCACAGCTCCGAGACCGTACGCGCTGGCCTTGACCATGGGGAGCAGCCGCGAGCCTCCGGCAGCCGCCTGCACAGTCCGTGCGTTGGCTACCAGATTGGTGAGGTTTACCTCAACCCATGCCCGACCTCTGCTTCGTCGTGTTGACACACTCGCTACCGGTCGCGTATTGTACCGGCCCTAGTACGCAAATGCAAGAACCATCAGCGCTTGGACGCATCGTGGAGCTGGTCCGGGACCTCCGCAAGAGATGTCCTTGGGACGCGGCTCAGACAGCCCAGACACTCCGACCCTACCTGGTCGAAGAGGTCATGGAGCTCGACCACGCCTTGGCGTCGGCAGACGCCGAGCACGTCAAGGCCGAGCTAGGCGATCTGCTACTGCACTTGGCCTTCCAGATAGTGCTGGCCGAGGAGCAGGGTGAGTTCGGAGCGGAAGACGTCACTCACGCGATCGAGCGCAAGATGTGGCGTCGCCATCCGCACCTCTACGAGCAGGGCGAACAGCCCGAATCGTGGGAGCGCTCCAAGCTCAACGAGGAAGACGGCAAACGTAGCGTCTTGGACGGGCTCCCGCCGACGCTCCCGGCACTCGTCATGGCGTTGCGGCTCCAGGAACGTGCTGCCGGCGTGGGATTCGACTGGCCCGACTCAGAAGGTCCGCGAGACAAGATCAAGGAGGAGATCGGTGAGTTGGAGGCAGAACTCGACAATCACGGCGAGCCGGAACGGATCGAAGCCGAAATCGGCGATCTCCTGTTCGCAGTTGTCAATCTGGCAAGAAAGGTCAACTGCGACCCGAGAGCTGCCTTGGAGAAGGCAAACGATCGTTTCATGAATCGATTCCGTGGGGTCGGAGCGCTGGCGAAGGAACGGGGCATCAATGTGGCGACTGCAAAACTGGAGGTGTTGGATGAGTTATGGGAGGAGATCAAGAGACTGGAGGCTTAGTCGTGTAGCTGCGATTGACCTACACCTCTAGGGATATAGCCTCGTCATCATCCTCGGGAACGCGATCACCTCACGCACGTGCGGTACACCGCTGATCCAAGCAACGGTGCGTTCCACGCCCAGACCGAATCCAGAGTGAACGAACGTCCCATACTTGCGGAGATCCAGATACCAGCCATACGCCTCTTCCGGTAACCCTTCCTCGCGGATCCGACCCAGCAAGAGATCATGATCATCTTCGCGCTGGCTGCCGCCGATTATTTCGCCGTAACCTTCCGGTGCGAGACAGTCGTTACACTTGACCGTCTTCGGATCGTCCGGGTTTTGCTTCATGTAGAACGCTTTGATGTCTCTGGGATAGTCGTGCACGAAGACTGGACGGTCGAACATCTCCGCGAGTCGGGTCTCCTCCTCGGCGCCCAGGTCTTGGCCCCAGTGAACGTCGCAGCCGGCCTGGCTCAGCTTCCCAATGGCATCGGCATATGATATCCTGGGGAACGGAGGTACCACCTGCTCCAGCCGGGAACGATCTCGCTCCAGGACCTCCATCGCTTCCTTGCACCGCTCCAGGCAACGTTCCACGACGTACGACACGAAGTCTTCCTGCAGCTTCATGTTGTCGTCGGAGTCGTTCCAGGCCACCTCCGGCTCCACCATCCAAAACTCTGTCAGGTGACGGCGGGTTTTCGATCTCTCGGCGCGGAACGTGGGCCCGAAGCAATACACCTTACCGAGTGCCGCCGCGGCAGCCTCGGCGTAGAGCTGCCCTGTCTGAGCCAGATACGCCTTACCCAGATCGAAGTACTCCGTCTCGAACAGTGAGCCGGCCGATTCGCCTACCGCACCAGTTAGCAGTGGCGTGTCGACGAGGACGAAGTCACGCTCGTAGTAGAAGTCACGTATCGCCTGCACCACCTCGTTCCGGATCCGCATGATCGCAACCTGCCGCTTTGACCGGAGCCACAGGTGACGTCGATCGAGCAGGAAAGCGGTGCCATGTTCCTTCTTGCTGATCGGGAAATCCTTGCTGTTGCCTAGTATTGTAAGCGACCGCACTCCCAACTCCACACCTCCTGGAGAGCGCTTGTCTGCCCGGACCTCACCTGTAACAGCAACCGACGTTTCCTGTGTCAGCTGCCGCACGGTCTCCCACGTCGATTCGTCCACCTCCTGCTTCACCACCACACACTGGAGATAGCCTGTACCGTCGCGGAGCAC
>JAUVRV010000049.1 GCA_030597435.1 Gemmatimonadales bacterium
ACTGCGGTGAGACGCCTGGCTGCGGAGCTACTCGCAGCTCGCGACGCCATGGGTCCTGAGTCCTCTGCGCCCGAGATCGTAGCCGGAGCCAGCGCGCTGCGCGCAGGTGCTGCACCGGCAGACCTCGCATACCTGCGCGCGCTCCGCGGGAATCAAACGCTCACAGTCGCGACGGCGGTGCTGGCCGACCTGGTGGCGGTGGGTGTTCCGGTGGACACTGCGGTGGCCGCGGTCATCGCTCTGGCAGAAGACACCGGGGACGTCGAGTACCTCGCTTTCAGAAGAAACGTGGAACGAGACATCGCGCTAGGTGCATCACCCGTAACCGCCCTCGGCGTTCGACTAGACGCCGCCGCGGAAATGGCCGGGGGGCCACTCCCGCAGCGTCCCCAACGTCCGCGGAAACCGTAGGTGCCGGGCCGTAGGTGACCCACCGCTGCTGGGACGCCACGGCGGTGGCCAAGATCCTGTTCCTCGCGGCAGCCCCCACTCTCTCCGCGCAGAGCACAGGGTCGGTGGATGTCGGTGCGTCCTGGGTAGACTACGAAGGCTTCCTCGCTTCGGGGGCGATGTTCGTCACCCCCACACTGCAGTACGACGCCCCCAGTGTTTCACTGGGAGCGGCCGGCAGCTACGTCGTATTTGAGAGCGGTAACCGCATCTTGCAGGGCCTGGCCGCGGGTGCGTGGCGCACGCGGCTGCACGGCCGCTTTCGCGCTGAGTTCTCGGGGTCCGCTGGGATCAACGTGTATGAGGACTACCCCGGCTACGGCCACCTGCTCGGACGGGCGCGGCTGCATCTCTCGGGTTTCCCCAGTGGTGGATGGCTTGGGGGTGCCATCGGACAGTCATACTTGGGTTCCGGATCTGCTACTCCCGTTGAGATCGAACTTGGTGGCTGGACCGTGTACCATGGCATCGCTGCCAACCTACTGGCAAAACAAACGTGGATAGCGGACACGGCATACCTCGACGTCGTGGGTACCGGCCAGTGGCGCGACGACCACGTCGAGGTAGACGGATCGCTGGGTTTTCGCTCCTGGAGTAACGGTGGTGGCGCGGGGGTCTATGGCGAGCTGCACATCCAGGTACCAATCTGGCAGCAGATCGCGGCGATGGTTGCCGGAGGGCGGTATCCGTCCGATCCGGTACGAGGGGTCATTGCGGCAAACTACGTGAGCGTCGGCATACGGATCACCGCGTTCTCCTCCCCTACTCCGGCACCCGCAAGCGAACTGCTGCGAGCGTTTGAGCGCCCCGAGCCCGTCCGTGTTGGGGAGGCTCGAATAACGATCGAGTCGGCGACCGGGGGCACCAGCACACTCAGCGTCGCAGCGCCCGGAGCCGAGTTTGTCGAACTGAGCGGGGACTTCACCGACTGGGAACCGGTTCCCCTGACACGTTCGGAAGGGGAAGGATGGGAGCTGACGATCCGCATTGCCCCCGGCGTCTACCGCGTGAATGTGCGAGTGAACGGTGGACCGTGGATCGCACCCAAGGGTGTTCGGACTGAAGAAGACGAGTTCGGCGGTCGCGTCGGGGTGCTGGTGATTCCCTGAGTCATGAGCAGTGCTCGCTTCAGCGAGAGTCGGTTGGCTGAGCCGCGGCCGCCCTACCCCTTCGGCCTCATCAGCTCCACATACGGCGGGAAGTCCCACACCGGCTCGAAGTCCAGGTCGGCGTGTTGTCCTGGCCCGTACGCCCTGCCCGGTGCAACTGGAGCGACATCGGCGTGCCGCCGCAGTTGTACGCCCAGGCGTCGCTGGGCCTGCAGGTGGGACCGCTGTTCTCCCGCGAGGAGATCGTGAGACTCAGGTAGCGTCGGGGATGGCCGCCGCCATGGCTACGGCACTCGGCGACCGAGCCAGCGCGTCAACCACCAGGCCGCGATCCCTTGGATGGCCAACCCACCGGCAGCGACAGCGACAGTCGTCATTGCCAAATACGGGAGGACATAGGGAACGAAGAAGAGTCCTTGCCACACCACTAACACCAGCACACACCATCCTAGCCAAAACAAGAACACGGGAACGCGCGACAGACGAGAGCCCCGTGCACGACGTAGTTGCACGATGACAGCGAACAGCCCGAGCGCGCCCATCACCAACGCCCCCCATCTGTACAGCCCGAAGAAAAAGATCGATCGCATCAAGGAGGGCTGGTCACCCCACAGGTCCGCAGTCCCAAACAAGAGCCTCGCGGTTTCGGACGATACCGCGAAATCGAGAGGAGCAACGTCGGATACGCATGATGTATCCGGGACTGTGGTGGGGTCGCTCAAGAACTGGCGATAGATGCTGCGCGCGCAGTCGCCTTCATTCAGGACTACGTGCCCACCGTCCGGGATCACGACGAAGTGCTGCTCTGGCGCGGTATACCATTCGCGCAATGCATCCAAGCGCTCGAGCGGCATGGTGGGATCGAGGCTGCCGTGCATCATGAGCATAGGACTTCCGTACGCGGGAAACTCACCCACATCTTCCGGCCGGGGATAGACAGGCCATGATGTGGCGGTGGCCGCAAAGGCGGCGCTCACTTCAGTGCTCGCCACATACCCGTCGAGTGCCGCGTTCAACTCATCCGCCGTCGGCGCCATGGGCGACCACAGCTCCGACATGGAAACGTGTCTCTGCAGCACCGGAGAGTGAGACTGCGGCTCCCCGACGCCGTTGAACACGTTGCGGAACAGATGGAGCACCGCCATCTGATCGTGCCACGCACAGCGATCCATGCGATGCACGAACACAGCGAGTACCGCCGGAGGGATCTCATTCAGCATCAGGCTCACACCCAATACGAGTCTCGTCATTGACGGCTGCAGTGTGAGTGGGTAACAGTGGCCCTCGCGTTGTCGCGCCAGCAACCGCTCGGCACGACCTACCGGATCAGCACCGAGATGTTCGGCGCACACCGCATCGTCGGCACAGCGGTGGAGTATCGATCGGCCCAACAATCTGCCCGGCTGCGGTGGAGCGATTTGAGGTGGCCGAGGTGGGAGGACGGTCGGTAAATCGCGAGTACCTCCCGCTTTCCCACGATTCCATGGATTGTCAATTGACCGCCAATTGACCGCGCCCCACTAGATTGGGACATCGTATTGCAGCCAGTAGCCTCTTCGCGCGGCCGTGTCACGAAAGTCATGCCGCAAAGGGGGTTGAGACTTGTTCGCAAGACCTACGCCTTGACCCTAGCGGCTCCGGAAACCCGCGCTCATAATAGAGGTCTCTTTCGGCCAGGAGGGCGCCGTCAGTAACGATTTGCCCAGTCGTCTCGAGTCGGCTTTCGAAGGTCGCTACACGATCGAGCGCGAGCTCGGGCGTGGGGGGATGGGTGTTGTCTATCTCGCCAAGGATCTCCGTCTAAATCGTCGAGTCGCCATCAAAGTCATAAGGCCGGACCTGACGCAAGCAGTCGGCGTCGAGCGGTTCTTGCGCGAAGTGCGCATCGAAGCAGCGCTCGATCATCCCAACATAGTGGCGCTGCACGACTCCGGCGAAGCCGACGGCTTGCCGTACTACGTGATGCCGTACGTGAAAGGTGAATCGCTGAGACAGCGCATCGAGCGAGAGGAACGACTGTCGCTCGATGAGGTCGTTCGCATTACGAAAGCTGTAATCGCGGGTCTGTCCCACGCGCACGAACACGGAGTCATCCACAGAGACGTCAAGCCCGAGAACATCCTGCTCACCGAAGACAGGGTGCTGCTTGCCGATTTCGGAATTGCCAAGGCCGCCGCAGAGGTGGGTGGTGAGACCTTGAGCACGTACGGCCTGGTGCTCGGTACGCCGGAGTATATGAGTCCCGAGCAGGCGATGGACGAGAAGGTCGACCACCGCACCGACATCTACGCACTCGGATGCGTCGTGTTCGAGATGTTGGCGGGCGATCCACCCTTCACCGGGCGCACCCGCTCGGCGATCATATCGAAACACATCAGAGAGCAGGTACCGTCATTGGACGTGGTTCGGGCCGACATCCCGCAGGGGATGGCGGCAGCCACGGAACAAGCACTCAAGAAGGTCCCCGCGGATCGTTTTACCAACGCCGAGGAATTCGCGTCTGCACTGGAGAGAGGCCGGCACACCCCGCCCGTCAGGCCCTCAAACATCTGGCAATCACTGGTGCAGTTTGCCCGTAGACATCCAGCTTGGGCCACTGCACTCATCATCGTGGCGATAGCGGCCGGGTCGCTCGTGCAGTCGCTCTTTGTTGCAGGTGAGGGACCCCGCTTCGAGGGACGACCCGAGTCGGTAATCGTCTTGCCGTACCGCACGGCAACCTCGACCGAACAAGAGCAAGCGCTGGCGGTGGAACTCGCGGCGCTCATCACGCGGGAGCTGAACGGCTGGGAGTCGATCAGGGCGGTATCCCGCGTCTCTCTAGCCGGTCCCATGTTCGATCTCGGAATATCGGGTGCGACGCTGGAGTTCATCGAGGACGGAATCGACTTGGCACGGGACGCACGGGTGGACGCGATGGTCGCGGTGACCGTGACCCTGCACGGTGACACCGCGGATGTTGACGCCCCCCTGTACGATGCCGGTACGAAGAAGGTAGTCGGCCGACCGTTCCGGTCGCAGGGTGACATCGCGAATCCTATGAGGCTGGTAGGACCGATCGTTCAGGGAATCCTCGGCCTGGGGGACGTCCCACTCGACCCGGGAGATCTGCGTCGCCGAACGGATAATCCCGATGCGCTACAACAAGAGATCGCGGGGTTGCGGTTCCTGGAACGTTGGAGACTTGCGGAGGCAGAAGCGAGCTTCCGCCGCGCGATTGAATTCGACTCGACGTTCGCTCTGGCATTACATCACCTGGCACAGACCCTCTACTGGCAAGCCGCACAGCGTAGCAAGAGCTATAGAGAGGTGGCACCCGAAATCGCTCAGTTCACTGCGACCGCAGTGCGGCACTCGAGCGGACTCACGACGAGAGACAGCGTGCACATAAGGGCATTTCATTCCTTTCAGCAGGGTGACTATGCGGAGGCACGCAGTCTCTACAACAGGATCCTGAGTCTCGATCCCACGGACCTGTATGCTTGGCTGATGCTCGGCACCGTTGAGTACCGTGATCCATGGTTAATGGAAGTCAGCAATGACTCGTTCCTGCCGAGAGGCAATTTGAATGTTGCGACGGCGGCGTTCTCTGAGGCGTTACGCCTGCACCCGACGTTCGATCTCGGCTACGGGCACCTTTTCGATATCGGTCGGTTGGTCCAACGGGCCGTTGACCTCAGTGCGTGTCCAGGGTTCGAGACGCCCAGGGATGAGTTGATCACACATTGGGAGACGATGAATCCGCAAGATGAGATCGCGTTCTGCCCGGTGGTGCTGGACACGATCACGTGGATTCGCCACGGGACTCTCGACACTGTGCGGCTGTCGGATGCGGCCGAGGGTGCCGACCGGTTGATCCTGCGATTTCTGTCTCTGCTCCGGCGCTGGGTGGCGTATGCCCCCGATGAAGCAAAACCGCACGCGGAACTGTCGGCGGCCTTGCTGCGACAACGGACACGGTTGGCCGTGACATCGCCGGAAATCATCGATAGCCTGACTGGCGAGGCACTCGAATACGCGTCGCGGGCTCTCACCCTCGAGAGCGACACGGTGCCGGGCGACCTGATCCGATTGGGCAATCTGCAATTGGCAGCAGGTAAGAGCGACAGTGCGCTGACGCTGACCGAGGCGGCTCTCGCACTGTATGGTGATGATCCTCCCTCGGGCTCGCGAGCGGCCGCCAATGTCTTCTTGGCTCTCGGGCGGCCCCTGCGAGCGTTGGAAATACTATCGGTCCCGGGCGCACTTTGGTTCATTCGGGACAGCCTGGCCGACTCATTGATTTCTTATGGTGGTGCCGAGGGTGTGCTCGATCGCTTGGCGGTGCTTGGCGCTGTGGGGGCGAGCGGGGACCGAGTACAAACAGAGTTGGACGAGATGATGATGCGCTGGTCGGGACCCGAGTACACAGCGCGACAGGTCATGCTGCTTCGGCAGCACGCAGCCCTGCGCGTGGTGAGTGGGTCGGTGTTCGACCCGGCTGCATTCGTGTCGTGGTCCGAAGGCCTCGAACCTGACAGCCCGTTGTGGCAGGCCTTTACGAGCGCCGAATCCGATCCCGTGTCGGCCCGCAGTTTCTTGGAGACTGCTCTGACCGTCGATGAGGTGGGGCTCAGTCTGGCAAAGGAGTCTTTTCTTCAAGGGGTGATCGCACAGCGAATCAACGAGCATGGCATGGCGATCGAGTTGTTCAGCAAGATCGACAGCCTGCCTCTCAGCCTGAACGGCCCCGATATCGGGTGGGCGTTGCGTGGCCATTCGTTTCTGCTGCGTGCCGCATCGTACGAGGCGTTGGGAGCTGCGAATAATGCGCTGGAGTACTACCGGCGAATGGTGAACACTTGGACAAGCGCGGATTCACTCGTCGAGCCGCTAGTAGAACGCGCTCGGCGTGACATAGAGCGGTTGAGAGAGTAGCCGTAGCTCAGGATTAGGTACAAAGCCACCTCAGTATGTCCTCTAGCGAAAGGATGTCACAATGCCATGCGAGTACTGCGGAGACCACTGGGAGTGCAGTGATGACCCGGATGACCTCTGTAAGCCCGGGAGATGGTTGTTCACCGGGGTGATCAGCGAGGGCGTCTATACTCGCCAAGCTTCCGACGGGAAGTGCGCGGTGAAGATCGAGCCCCTGAGACGCCGCTGGTTGCAGGAGGTCGTCATCGGTCCTGATACGTGGGCGAGGATAGAACGGGCCGCAAGGCTGCTGGCGGAGAGAGATTGGGATTTCGAATCCATTGGGCCCGACGACCTGAAGCCAGAGCCCCAAGGATAGACTCTCGACTGCCGTCGGTTCGGAGGCGCGTCGTGATCTCGTGCCTCCGCTCCGGCGGTTGAGCGTCCCAGCAGCGCCGTCCTTGAATTGGAGGCTAGCGTGTTTTCCGTGCTGCCTCTCAAAGAGAAGCGGAACCCGCATGCCATCGACGAGGAGTGGCCCGGCTACTTCGTGTACTTCATGCACCAGCTCGGGAAGTCGACGGCCAAGGCGCACAAGGACGCGATGAATCGGCCCGCTGTCGCATACGTCGGCGTGCCCCGATAGGCGCCACGAACACCTCATCTCCTTCACGGGCGTCCGCGGATTCCGGGGCGCCCGTGCTCTACGTCTGCTACTTCATGTTCGTTGCTTCTGCCCCACCGTGCAACTCCAGCTTCAGTCTCTCGAAATTCCACGCCAATGCGTGGAGTATCACTACCGTAACGGCACACAGTATGGCGAATACGGCGGTGAGCCCTGCCGCGAACCACAACACGACCTCTCGACTGAGCGTCGCGAAGTTGAGTCCGATGAGCAGGAAAGCGACTATCATGAGACTTATGCTGTAACGCTGCATCCGATGGGCCATAACTGCCGGTGGGATCACGTGCTTGCGGGTAATGAACACGCCGGGAATAGCTTCGACCGTTGGTCTCTGCACTTTACCTCCCAGAAGAGCCGTCCCAAGTGTTGGGAAATCAGGTTCTGGAGTCAATAGCGAGTGAGGTAGGGGGTCAGGACAGGATCAATCCTGTCGCGCCCGCCACACGGTCAGGGTGTCTCGTCAGGAACCGTCGGCCTCACCACGCCTACGGGTGTCGCCCGGTGCGTCAGGGGTTTTCCGGCGATGCCGCGTACCGGGCTGCTGCCCCTTCGAGCCGCACTCGGGGCAGGATCACGTTTTGGAACCGAGGCGTGTCCCAGATTGGGGCCAGGATGGGGTCCCAGATTTCGTATTGGACGCGGAACGGCAAGGCGAAGACCCTCTCCTCGAGCGCGTCCAGCGCTCGATCTGGCTCGCCAAGTAACATCCACGTCTGAGGCCAACCCCGTACTGGTGCCTCTGGCACGAGCGTTGGGTCCCCGGCCTCCAGCGCCTCGCCCATAAGCCGGTAGGAGGCGGGGTCTGGCAGATAGGAAGCGAAGCGATCGATCGCTTCCCGGTAGCGGCCGTCGACAAGCATCAGGTTGGCCAGGACCGTCCGGAGGTAGTGCACGTCTCCGGCCGTGTCCATCGCAAGCCCCTCCTCCAACATCGCTTCGGCCTCTTCCGCGCGGTCGTTCATGTACAGCGTGAAACCGTGTACATCCAGACGGATGGGCGACCGGTCGATGGCTAGCGCCCGGCCGGTTTCTCGCAGCGACTCGTCGAGGCGCCCCATGCCCCAGAGCAGCTCCGCATATTGGGTGTGGGCCTCCTCGTTGTCCGGATCGAGTTCCAGCGCCAGTAGGAACTCCCGTTCGCCGTCCTCCCACTCCCACCGGTCGCGGTGCACGCCACCGAGGGCCACCCGTGCCGAGGCGTTCCGTGGGTCCAGCTGGAGCGCGCGGTGGGCCGCTGCCTCCGCCGCGGCGAGGCTGCGCGCCCACACCACGGAGTCCGTGGACTCGCCTCCCAGCCCCGTGTACAACGGGTTCAGTGCGTGGGCCTCGGCCAGCCCGGCCCACGCAGGCGCCCACATGGAGTCCCTGGTGACCGAGGCTTCGAAGAGGCGCACCGCCTCCCCGATCCCGGGGCCCCGCCGACGCAGCGCTGCCCGTCCGCTCAGGTACAGGTCATACGCGCCCATGTCGAGCGTGGGAGAGACAAGCTCTTCCTGGCTCAGGCCGAGGGGAACGCGCAGCGAATCGGCAATGGCTTCGGCGATCTCCGTCTGGATGGCAAAGATGTTCTCGAGCCGGCGATCGTATGTCTGCGACCACAGGCGGAAGCCGTCCGAGGTGCTCACCAGTTCGGCACTGATGCGTAGTTGATCCCCGTCCTTCCGGACGCTTCCGCCGAGGAGGTACGGCACACCGAGTTCCTCGCCAACCTGCCGCAGGTCCAGGTCCCGGCCCTTGTAGCTGAATGCGGACGACCGGGCCGCTACTCGGAGGCCTCGGATCTTGGATAGCACGGTGAGGATCTCCTCTGAGATGCCATCGCTGAAGTACTCCTGGTCGCGTTCCGGGCTCATGTCCGCAAACGGGAGCACCGCAATGGCGGGGCGGGGATCCTCGGCCAGGGCCAGATAGGTCAGTTATGATCGCGTGATGGTCGCCTCGGTCGAATCCCCCGCCGAGGTTTGACCGCCGCCCCGTCCAAAGAGCGCCCATACGAGTACGGCCACCGCTGCTACGGGAACGGCTATGCGAGCGGCGCGTGACCATTGAGAAGGTCTCGTCACCGGAGCCTTGGCCACGAGTGCGTTCGCAAACGCCTTGGTGTTTTCGAAACGATCGGCCGGCACTTTGGCCAGGGCCTTGTCCACTGCGGCTTCGATGTGTGCGGGTACCGTGTCACGGATCGTACGGAGCTGCACCGGCTTCTCGCCGACGACTTTGGCGATGACGGCCTGCACGTTGGACCCAGTGAACGGCGGGTCGCCGGCCAACATCTCGTACAGCACGCTTCCCAGAGCGTAGATGTCGGTTGTGGGCTTGGCCTCGCGGTCACCGGTTGCCTGCTCGGGACTCATGTAAGAGGGCGTACCGACCGACAGCCCGGTCGCGGTGATGCGGTCGCCACCCGCGTGGTCGACCGCCAGGGCGATACCGAAGTCCGCCACCATGGGCGTGCCCTCGTGCAGCATGATGTTGTCGGGCTTGATGTCGCGGTGGATGACGTCGCGGCGGTGTGCATAATCCAGTGCTTCCGCCACCGCGCGCGTGATCGAGACCGCTTCCTCGACGGAGAGTTGCCGTTCCCGATCGATCTTGTCACGCAGGGACTCGCCCTCGACTAACGGCATCACATAATACAGATCCCCGTCCGCCTCACCGGAATCGTAGAGCTGCACGATGTTGGGGTGATGGAGGTTGGCGGTGACCCGAATCTCGTTGAGGAAACGATCCGCTCCCAGCACCGCGGCGATCTCCGGTAGCAGAACCTTGAGCGCCACCTTGCGGTGATGCTTGACGTCGTGGGCGAGATAGACCGTTGCCATGCCACCCTCGCCGAGCTTGCGCTCGACCGTGTAACGGTCCGCCAACGCGGTCTTGAGGCGATCATATTGCTCGGGCATGGCTCATACCGCTCGATTCTCGATAGGAAACTGAATCCCGCCCCTCGAAGTATCACGCACGGTTCGGGTGGTGTCCAGCCATTCGGATGAGGGTTCTCGTTCACCGGTTGCTCTCATGAACGCGACGCTGCGCCGGTCGCGCCAATCCTCCCGAGCCGCCACACGCATTGCCGCGGCCTCATCTGAACCCCAGATTACACTTGCCGCAGATAACACGTTGAACCGGGACCGATTGGGAGGTCCGCTTGTCAGTTTCGGCCCGCACACTACTGATTGTCGCTCTGGCTACCGCTTGTTCCGATTCTGCCGGTACCGGGATAAGCGACCCAGTCGCCATTCGTATCGTCTCGGGCAACCTGCAATCGGGGGTTGTCGGTGGTGAGCTTCAGAACGCGATCGTGGTCAGAGTGGATGACGCAGACGGCAACCCGGTCGCCAACCAGACCCTGGAATTCCGCGTTACCGCCGGCGGCGGAAGTGTCCTGAACGGCTCATCGGTAACGAATGCAAGCGGGCTTGCGGAAAACCGTTGGACCCTGGGCACAACCGCGGCCGACACTCACAAGGTCGAGGTACGTGGTTCTTCGCTGACAACGGGACAGCCACTGCCACCGGCATTGTTTGGCGCATTACCACTGGCAGATCTGCCGTCGGCAGTACAGAAGCAGGGCGGTGACATGCAGGTTGGTGACGCGGGGACGACTCTAGGAGACAGTCTGCAGGTTAGAGTGACCGATCGATATCAGAATCCCGCACCGGGAGTGGTCGTCACTTGGTTGGTGACATCGGGCGGCGGATCGGTAAGCGGAGACACTACGGTCACTGACGCCACTGGAGCCGCCGCAGTGGAATGGTGGTTAGGCACACGAGTGGACACGACGCACCAGGTTGATGCGG
>JAUVRV010000136.1 GCA_030597435.1 Gemmatimonadales bacterium
GATCCCGACAGACCGATGCTACGTCCATCGTCGAAGCCGACCCAAACGGCAACCGCTATGTCGGGTGTGTATCCGATGAACCAGGCGTCGCGGAATCCGTTCGTCGTGCCGGACTTGGCCGCGACGGGTCCGCGATACCCCAGCGAACGAAGCGCGCGACCAGTACCGTGCTCGACAGCACCCTGCAGAGCCGACGTGATCAGGTAGACCTCGGCCGGATCGTACACCTGTTGGCCTTCAATCTTGGCTCGACTCAGCACATCACCGTCACGATCGATCACACCCAACGTGGAGTGCAGTTCCGCACGGAACCCACCGGCCGCGAACACGCCGTACGCGCGTGACATCTCGAGTGGAGATACTTCGGACGAACCGAGAGCCAGGCTGGGAACTGCATACAGATCGTTCTCGATACCGAGGTTGCCACCGGTCTCCGCAATTCGTTCGGGACCGACGGCCATTCCGAGACGGGCAAAGGGAACGTTGAGCGATCGTTCCAGTGCGTCCCGGAGCGTAACTTCGCCGCGGAACCGCTGGTCGTAGTTCTCTGGTTCCCACAAACCCACGGGCGTCTCGACCGATAGTCTCTTGTCTTCCAGCAGTGAGGCGAGGGTGAATTGCTGAGAGTTTGCCGTGAGTGCGGTGAGCGCCACGATGGGCTTGAACGAACTGCCGGGCTGCCGTCGAGCGTATACCGCACGATTGAATTGCGTCTCGCCGTAGTCTCGGCCACCCACCATTGCGAGTATCTCACCCGTCTGTGGCTTGATTGCTACCAGCGCCGCTTGCAGCGGGCTGTCTTGTTGCGCGAGCCTGGGGTACTCGCGGTCCAAACGGGCTAAGCCCTCGGTCACGGCCTGCTCAGCCGCGCTTTGCAGGGCCATGTCCACCGTCGTGAACACGGTGAGCCCCTGTTCCAAGGCCTTGTCACCGTGCTCGCTTCTGAGCCGGCTTGCCACGTAATCGGCAACGTAGCGGCCGGTGCGAGCCTGCTTGGGTGGGCTCCGCAGTCCCAATGGACGCTCTTGGGCGTCGCGTACCTGGCGCTCGGTCAACAAACCGCGCGATCCCATCACGCTGAGCACCAGGTTGCGGCGGTCCGTTGCCGCCTCGGGATTGCGGAAAGGAGAATACAGGCTGGGGCCGCGGATGATCCCGGCCAGGAGCGCGGCTTCGCTCAATGTGAGCTGGCTGACGTCCTTGCCGAAGAAGTATTGTGCGGCGCGACCGACTCCGTGTATCGCCAGCCCGCCGTTCTGACCCAGGTACACCTGGTTCAGGTATGTCTCGAGGATCTGTCCCTTGTCGTACCGTGAATCGAAGACCAGCGCCATAGCCGCTTCGCGCAACTTACGCACGGGTGAGCGCCGGCTCGACAAGTACAGATTCTTGACCAGTTGCTGTGTGATCGTGCTACCACCCTGAACCACACGTCTGGCCCGGATGTTGGCAAATGCGGCGCCGAGCACCCGCTTGATATCGATTCCCGAGTGAGTGTAGAAGCGTTTGTCTTCTATTGAGAGAACAGCGTCTACCAGATGAGGAGGCAGATCGGGTAGTTGCACCGGGACTCGGTCTTCCCGTTTCGGCCCGTAGGCGCTGCGCAGCAGCTCAGGCTCTATCGTGAAGTAGCGCAACCGCCTGTTGTCTGCGTCTCGGATACTCGTGATGTATCCGCCATATGCCAGATCGACCGTGACCACACCACCGGGGTCGAGTTCATCGGCCAGCCGGAACGCCCTCCTACCCACATTCCACTGCCGTGACGAAAGACGGTATTCCCCGATCCGTACGGAGCGCCGTCTACTGCGATCGTATCCCAGTCGTTTCAGCCGGGACTCGACGGCATCGCGGTCGACGGTCATACCGACTTCGAGGACGAGGGGCCGGGCGTAGAAACGGGTCGGCGTACTGAGCGTGTCTTCCCCCAGCCGAGGCCTGATCAACGCCTCGAGCAGGACTGCCGTCGTCATGAGGAACGCGATCGCTACGATCGACCCGACGATGATGCCCTTCTGCGGCAGCTTCTGCGACAGCTTCGAGCGGATGCGCATTGTCTCCCTTCTTCTCCGTTGCCCGGCTAAGGGTTCCGCACCGGGTGGCTTCTGAAGATTGGATGCGCAACAACCGTGGATTGTTGCGACCCATCGCATTTGGCTCACGACTGTCCTGGTGAATTGACTCCAGGTGATCGCCAAATGACGGTCACATGACGGCTCCTTCTTAATGTGTGATCCGGCGGACCATACCTCATCCCTACGTGGGTCGGGGGCGAGAGGTTCCGTGCTAGGAGGGTGCAGGCTAAGAGAAGGAGTCACGCCGCTGGTTTCTGCCGCCCGAGTCTGGTATCATCCCAACGTTCTACGAGTACAGCAAATCACGACCCCCGACCCCCTCGTCTCGAGGGCGGCAAACAAGTCGTCACAATACGGAGGCAGATGATGGGCACGGCTAGCCATTCCCTGCGGACAGCTGTCTTAACGACGCTCACCGTTCACATCGTAACATTCGGCATATTTGCGCAGGACACGAGTGAAAAACGCGCCCTGCAGATCGAGGACTACGCGCGCTGGCGCAGCATCGTGTCCACGGCGATCTCCAATGACGGAGACTGGATGACGTACGGCTATCGTCATCACCGTGCCGACGACACCCTCTACGTCCGGAACTTGGACAACGACGGGGAGAGCCTGGTTCCCCGCGGTTCCCAGCCCAAGTTCTCCGATGATTCCCGTTGGGTGGCCTATATGGTCAGCATGACGTTCGACGAGGCGGAGAAGCTGCGCAAAGACAGCAAGCCGGTACCGCGGCAGGTGGGGTTGATGAACCTGGCAACAGGTGACACGGTGACGTGGGACAACATCACGTCGTTCGAGTTCTCGAAGGGATCGGGATACCTGGCTATGAAGAAGGTGGCCGCTGATACTAAGGCCGAGCATAAGGGCACCGATCTCATCCTGCGAAACCTGACCGGTGGCTACGACGAGCTGATCGGGAACGTGGGCGAGTTTGGCTTCAACAAGCCGGGAACCGTTCTGGCTCATACGGTGGACGCGGCCGGGAGGAGTGGTAACGGTCTCTACTCGTACGATCTCACCACCAACGTACGGCGTGTGCTTGATAACGACACTCTGGTGTATGCCAAGTTGACGTGGGATGAGGAGGGATCTGCGCTGGCTGTCTTGAAGGGAACCACGCCGGACAGCCTAACCGAACGCGAGAACGTGTTGGTCGCGTTCACCGACGTTCCAGGGACCGCGAACCATTTCGAGCTGGACCCGGCAGCGAACTCGGACTTTCCTGACGACATGGTGATCAGTGAGCGGGGCTCGCTCTCGTGGAGTGAAGATCTCTCACGAGTTCTCTTCGGCGTAAAGCTTCAAGAAGACAAGTTCGAGGAGGACGAAGACAATCCGGTCGCGAACGTCGACATCTTCCACTGGCAGGACGACAGACTCCAGACGGTTCAAGCAGTGCGAGCCAACCGCGATCGCAACTTCACGTTCACGTCAGTATTCGTTCTGTCGAGCGGCGACTTCGTGCAGCTAGCCGACTCGACCATGCGCGACATCGATATCACACGGAACGGATTGTGGGGTCTCGGTCGTGACGCTAGGGCTTTTATCTCCGACTGGAAAGAAAATCAGGCCGACTACTACAGGGTAAACACGGCAACCGGGGAGCGCGATTTGATCGTCGAAGGTCAGAAGCGAACACTGGGCCTGTCGCCCGACAGCAAACACTGGCTGTACTGGCAAGACGGTCATATCTGGAACTATGCAATCGAGTCGGGTAGGACGTTGAACCTGACTGAGTCTGCGCCGGTGAGCTTCATCAACGAACAGTGGGACTACCCCAGCACCAAGCCACCGTATGGCGTTGCCGGCTGGACCGAGGACGGTGATGCGGTCGTGCTGAACCACAGGTACGATCTCTGGCTCCAGCCGTTGGATGGCGGTGAGGCAACCGTATTGACCGACGGTAAAGGCGATGAAAACCGGATGAGGCTGCGCCATGTGCGGCTGGATTCCGAGGAGCGCTTCATCGATCTGTCGCAGGAGATCGTGCTCTCGGCATACGGTGATCTCACCAAGCGGTTCGGATACTACACCTTGAATAATGGCCGCGTACAAGAGCGCATCTATGACGACATGAGGGTCACACGCCTGCAGAAGGCAAAGGATGGAGACCGGGTGCTGTTCACGATCGAGACCTTTGTTGACTTCCCCGACTATTTTGCGAGCGACATGCGAATGGCTCGGCGAGAGCAGATTACCGACGCCAACCCGTGGCAATCGGAGTACAAGTGGGGCAACAACATACTGATCGAGTATGAGAACGAAGATGGGGTGCCGTTGCAGGCGGTGTTGAGCATTCCGGACGAGTACGAACCAGGCCAAAAGCTACCGATGTTGGTGGACTTCTACGAGAAGCGGTCGCAGGAGATGTATCGCTACTCCAGGCTCGTGTTCCGCGACACGCCTATGTTTTCGAAATATGTGAGTAACGGGTACCTGGTATTACTACCTGATGTTCATTTCAATACCGGGACCACCCACGACGATATGCTCGACTGTGTGGCAGCGGCTACGCGTAAGGTCATTGAGTTGGGTTACGCCGATCCGGAACGTATCGGACTACACGGCCACAGCTTCAGTGGTGGTGGTGGTTCGTTCATCGCCACAAAATCAGACATGTTCGCGGCAATCGTGGTGGGTGCCGCACCCATCAACCTCGCGGGCGAGTTCAATATCCTGTTCCACAGCAGCGGTCAGAACAACCACGGCTACGACATCTACAGTCAGGGACGGTATGGCACGAATCCGTTTGACGACTTCGAGCTATATCGTGCTCAGTCGCCGATCACCTGGGTCGAGAACATGAACACGCCGTTGTTGTACCTGCACGGCACCAAGGATGGGTCTGTCGAATACAACCAGGGAATGGAGTTCTACAATGCGCTGAGGTTCTTGGAGAAACCGATCATCTTTGCTTCATACCCCGATCAGGACCACCACTTGAGCAAGCTCGAGAACCAGAAGGACTTCATGACGCGGATGGAGCAGTTCTACGATCACTACCTAAAGAGTGAGCCGGCCCCGGATTGGATGGTCTACGGCGGACCCTACCTGCAGAAGAAACAGGCTGCCGAGAAGCTCATGGACGGGAGAGAGAACGGTGGTTAACGAGTGACAGTGGCTCGCTCCGCCAGGACATCGATTTGGCGCCGCATCCTAATCGGCGTCGGCGTGCTGGTGTTGATCGTGTACCTCGCGATCAACGTCGTGCTCCGGTCCGGCTGGGCCGCTGATGTCGTCCGGAGCGAACTCAACAGAGCGGTGCTGATAGCGACGGATAGCGCTTACGGACTCGATTTCAGATCTCTCTCGTTCAGTTGGAGTTTCCAGAACGTTACGCTACGGTCGATCGAACTGAAACCGCTCGGCCCGGATGCCTCCATCGATGTGGCATCTCTCGCGGCACTCAACATCCGTGATATCCGTTGGATCAGGACGTTGCGTGGCAAGCCCAGCATTGGCGAAATCGAAGTGGATGCGCCGCGACTGGTACTCTCACTCGATTTCATCACTGCAGGCGCCGATCCTGTCCCGAGATCATCATCGGCACCGGATCTGGAGGGGGTCGACGGCGAAGTAGGCGACGTTCGACTGTTGGGTGGTTCCGTGATTGTCACGTCCTATACGGAGGATGGCAAGCAGGTAACGGTCTTGAGTGAAGTGGATCTGGAGATCCTGGACTTGGGTTCAGGTTGGAAGAAACCAGTGGGTTTCATCTTGGCCAATTCGAACATCAGGTTGAAGGTCGGGTCCGCTCACCTCGCGCTCGATGACAGTCTGCATGCTATCGACATCAAGGCTCTAGATGCGTCCTCAGAAGAGTCCATCGTTCGCGTGGGATCCATTGGCCTAGGCCCACTCGTGTCGGACAGTGAATTTGTGAGCCGACTCGAGTACCGTAAGGACCGGATCAGCGTATTCATGAGCGGTGTCGAGTTTCGTGCGACCGATTTCGGAGCGGCTGTACGTGATGGGTCCATCAGGGCGAGTCTCGTTACCGTGGATTCGTTTGGCATCGATGTGTACAGCGACCACCGGGTCCCCGCACGCGTCGCCACAGAGCAGAGGAGGCTGCTCACCGAACGGCTCCGCGACCTGCCGAATCAGGTGGCCATTGACTCGGTAGTCGTGTTCGACGGGGTGATCCGTTACACGGAACACTCGCACGACGGAGCGTATCCGGGAACGATCACATTCGAGGGAATAACGGGTTCTATCACCAACCTGAGTAACGATCCGGAGCACACGTCGGTGTCAGAGCCCCTTGTGGCACGGGCCCATGGCATGCTTCAAGGTGTTGGGTCCGTCACCGCGGAGGTGTCGGTTCCCGTTCTGTCACCTACGTTCGAAATGGACTTCGCCGCGAGTGCCGGGCCCGTGGACGCGGCGATCCTCAACGAAATGACGGTTCCCTTGGAAGGCATCGAGTTCGTGAGTGGCCATGTGGATACACTATGGGTAGACGGATTTGCGACGAATAGTGTATCGGATGGTGTAGTCAACATGCATTATCGAGACCTTGCCATCCGCACGGTGGACAAGAGATCGGGAGAACAGAACTTCGGACGCAAGGTCGTAACGGTGATCGCAAACTTGCTCTTCGTTGATCCACAGAACACTCCGGAGAAACGCGATCTGAGGGTTGGCCAAATCAATTACACCCGCAGGCCGGGTGATACCATTTGGGGTTTCCTCTGGTTCAGTGTAAGGAGTGGGTTGCTGCCTCTTATCGTGAGGGGTGGGGAACTTCCGAGATGAACCGACTGTCTCCACCGGATTAGGAGGGGAAGGTGGGGAAGGAGATAAAGGAGTTGACCCCGCCTAGTTCGCCAGCGCAGGCTGCCAATGGGCTAGCGACACGCGCAGTCGGCGCACCGCTCTGTGCATGTACGACTTGACCGCCGAGATGGAACAGCCCATGGC
>JAUVRV010000171.1 GCA_030597435.1 Gemmatimonadales bacterium
ACGGTCGGCGATCCCATTGCGATCACATCTGGCGGTCCAACGCAGATACACATGTCAGACACTCGCGCTGCCGGCATGCCTCCAATGAGCACCGGTATACCTCCGGGCGGTAGAATCGGACCACCCACGTGAGGGATAGGCGGAACACCCGGTGTCACCATCGGACAAACATGCATGTCGCCAACTCGTGCTGCCGGCAGTCCCATTTCAGAAGTCCCCGCTAGTCTTCGACACTGGCTCGAGCTTCCGTTTCGTCAGGGGGTTGGAACAGCTTGACCTTGGCCGCCACGTCTAGGGCTGCCTCGATGAACGCCTGGTACTTCTCGCCGGCCTTGTCTGGCTCTTGTGAAACAGCCGCCATCATGATGCTGCCGACAACAGCCTTTGCTCCCATGAACTCGCCCGGCACAACCGGATCGACCTCGGGCGGAGCCAGTGAATTGCCCGAAAGAAAGGCGGCCAGAGCGGCACATCCAGCCGCTGTTCCTATGTCCGCCTCCTGTGCTTTCTCCATAGCATGACGGCTGTGTTCGTCGGTCGGGTCTGCTATCCAGTCCCTGGTCGCATCGAGAGCAGCCTGGATCACCTCAGCAGATGCCTCACCCGCAACCTTGCTTGCACAGTCCCATGCCCACCACACAGTCTCTCTCTTTGGTAGCGCGTGGGCCAGCAACCGAATCGTATCGACATAGTGTTTGTTCTGGATCAGGATGTCGACATAGACACCAGGTTCCTGGGGTGTGGCGTACAACGCCAGAGCTTCTTCGCTCAGCTCTGACGCGATTAGCACCTCATCGAAATCTCTGCCTGTACGTAGTGTTGGTGTCATTTCAGCCAACCGTTAGTTGATCATGGTGATGCCACCCCTGGCCTTGAGCATGGCATCGCCCGTCACATTAGTCATCAGACCCTTCACGTCGGTCTTAATCGTCCCTTCAATCGTGACCATCAAACCCTTTATGGTCACACCCGTCTGATCGATCTTGATGGAACTCGGGCCGACTGTCATTTCAATGCCCTGCAATGCCTCTTCTACGATCTTGCCGAGAGTCGCCTTTGTCGTGACGTTACCCATCTGGACTTCGTTTGTGACGTTACCCATCTTCACAACGCGATTCACGTCACCCATATCCAGCATCAGGTTCAGATCTCCCACCTTCAACGTGACAATCTGGTCTCCCTGATCCAGCGTCACCTCCTGCTTACCCATCTTGATATCGAGTGTCTGATCACCCTGCTCCAACGTAATGGCCTGGTCACCTTCCTTAATCGTCTCGGTATCGTCGTTCTTGATTACCGTAGTTCGGTCGTGGCCCACATCTCGGCTCTCATCGTTCTCCACACCAATTGTCAGGTCCTTCTCGGCATGAATCAGTATCTGTTCACTGTCCTTCTTGTCCTCCAGGCGGATCTCGTTGAAGTTTTCGGTGCCGCCGCCTTTGGAGCTGCGTGACTTGACCCCGCTTTGAGTCTGGTTGTCTGGCAGTGCATACGGTGGCACCTGTGCGTCGTTATAGACGCGCCCGGTTATGATGGGCATGTCCGGGTCACCTTCGAGGAAATCGACAATTACTTCCTGACCGATCCGGGGAATCTGGATCATACCCCACCCCTTACCCGCCCAGGCACTGGAAACCCTGACCCAACAGGAGCTATTCTCGTCCTTCTTGCCATCTCGGTCCCAGTGAAACTGCAGCTTCACCCTTCCGTGTTTGTCGACCCATATCTCCTCCCCGGACTTGCCAACAACCACAGCCGTTTGAGAGCCCTGAACGAGCGGTTTTGGTGTTATCCGCGGTGGGTGGTACGGCGTCGCATGTAAAATCGCCGTGATGCTGTTGCGATAGGTGAAGTGCACGTCTTCGCCACTCCTGTAGCCACCTACGTGCGCCGAGTGGCGTACACTCAAGACCTGATAGGTGTCATTGACATCTTCGCGATAGTGCTTCTTCAGATCGAAACGGTAGCCACTTTGGAACGAGCGGCACGTGGACTCTGCTCGAACCACCGCCTGCCACTGCTCCTGTTCCTCGAGCTGTAACCTGGCCAGGCGATCCCCGTCCCCGTCAGTCTTGAAGTTACCCGGGAACGTGTAATCGTAGATCTCCTCCTTACCGTCACCCGAGACCGATCCTTCTAGCGTGTTTGACGGTTTGAGATAATCGTAGTCACGCAGAGTCAGCTTGCCGACGTATGCCGCATGCTCTCGCTCGATTGCCGTAATCACATCCTCCTCCTGCCACGCTCCAGCCTGCGTAGCCATGCGCACGGTATCTTGACCAGGGCATGGCTTGATCGCGCTGACGTCATCCGCCAGCGTCAGGATGTGTTTCGAGTCCGAGTGAGTGAAGAAGTAGAATATCCCCTCTTCTTCCAGCAGGCGCGACACGAAGTTCAGATGCGTTTCTCTGTATTGGACGCAGAAATCGCGCTTTGGGTAGCTCTTGATGCACTTGATCTCGAAGTCGGCGTATCCCTGGTCTTTGAACACCTGCTCGACTATCTCGAGAACGCTCATCTCCTGAAAGATCTTGCAGTCGGCGGACAGGGAGAGAAACCACAACCAGGGGACCAGTTCCGCGCGATAGCTGGTCAATTCAGAACCTTCCAATTGGCCCAACTGGATGAAACGATTGACCGTGCCATGGATCACGCGTTCACTCTTGTCCGGCAACTCGATCGTAATGGACGCGGGCTTCCGCAACAGGCGCTGGGGGTCGATGGCCGACTCCGTCGACAACAACTCCAACGCAAACGAAAACGGTGCCGACACACTCTCCTCACCAGAGAACCCCTCCAGCAGGAGCTTGTCCTCTCCCAGCGCTGTATCGATCCTCATGGGACGGTTGGCTTGTGTGTAGTCCGCCATACCTAGCCTCGGTTGCTGATGATGGGAAGAAGCAGCCCGCCGCGCCTGTGAGAGCGCAGCGGGAATCTACAGTGACACCGGTTATCCCGTTTTCTCTATTTCGCAGCGTACGTAAAAGCGCCGTCCTTGCCCACACCCACTTGGATCACACTGGACTTTTCACCGCCAGCCAGTGACTCGAGCAATCGGCGCGAGATCTCAGGCAGCATGGTGTTCGTCAAGATATTGTCCACGTTGCGTGCACCACTCTCGACCTCCGTGCACCTATTGGCGATCTCGTCGACCATCGTGTCGTCGTACTTCAGCTCGATCCTATGCGTCTCTGCTAGTCGCCGCTCGATCTTGCCCAGCTTGAGCCTGATGATCTGCTTCATCGCATCGTCGACTATGGGGAAAAATGGGACTATCACCATGCGACCAAGGAACGCCGGCTTGAACGTCTTGTTGAGTGCCGGCTTGAGTGCTTTGACGAGCCCCTCCTGATCCGGCATCGTTTCGGGATCGGCTGTCAGTTTCATGATCGTGTCGGTGCCTGCGTTGGTCGTGAGTATGATGATGTTGTTCTTGAAATCGATTTGCCGACCCTCCCCATCCTCCATCCGACCCTTGTCAAACACCTGGAAGAACAGCTCGAGAACATCCGGATGCGCCTTTTCGACCTCGTCGAGCAGGACCACCGAGTACGGCCGCCGGCGCACAGCTTCTGTCAACACGCCCCCCTCGCCATATCCCACGTACCCCGGAGGCGATCCCTTCAACGTCGATACCGTGTGTGCCTCTTGGAACTCCGACATGTTGATCGTGATCAGATTGCGTTCGCCGCCGTAGAGCAGATCCGACACGGTCAACGCCGTTTCGGTCTTGCCAACACCGCTAGGACCTACCAGCATGAAGACTCCCACCGGCTTATTGGGATCTTCGATCCCGGCACGTGAGGTGCGTATCCGACGACTGATCTGTTCTAACGCGTGGTCCTGCCCTATGACACGCTTGCCCAGATGGTCTTCCAGCTTCAGGACAGTACTGACCTCGTCGGCCAGCATCTTGCCCACCGGAATCCCCGTCCAACCCGAAACAACTTGACCAACCAGCTCGGCATCAACACAAACCGGGACCAACGGGGTTTCCTCTTGGAGCTTCTCGAGTTGCTTGGTGAGCTTGCCCAGCTGTTTTCTCAGTTCCTTGGGATCGGGTGCGTCGGCATCGTCAGCCTTGGCCTTGGCGTCACCCTTGTCTTGCTTCCCCTGCTTGCCACCGGCTCCGTCACCCTCGACCATCGCTTCCAACTTCTCCCTGATCGCCCGAACCTGAGTGACGATATCCCGCTCCTTCTCCCACTGGTCTTTCAATGCTGCCAGTCTTGCTCCCGTCACCTCACGCTGTTTCTCAATTTCCGTCAGCCGCTCGGAATGATCTGCTCCCACTGCTGTTTCGCGCTCGAGCACCCGCTTCTGCACTGCCAGGTCATCGAGTTCGCGCATGGCATCCTCCACTGCGGCCGGCGTCGGGTTCTGCCCCAACGCAAGGCGGGCGCACGCAGTATCCAGCACACTCACCGCTTTGTCGGGTAGCTGGCGATCGGGTAGGTAGCGATGCGACAGGCGTACCGCGGCTTCCGCGCCCTCATCGAGGATCCGAACACTGTGGTGTGATTCCAGTTTTGGCGCGACAGCCCTCATCATGAGTGCACACACTTCTTCTGACGGCTCCTCGACCTTCACTAGCTGGAACCGACGCGCCAGGGCCGGGTCCTTCTCGAAGTACTTCTTGTACTCCGACCATGTCGTAGCGGCAACGGTACGCAGCTCACCACGCGCCAAGGCAGGCTTCAGCAGATTGGCGGCATCACCCTGCCCTTCGGCTCCTCCAGCACCAATCATCGTGTGCGCTTCATCTATGAATAGGATCACAGGCTTCTCCGACGACTTGACCTCTTCGATCAATCCCTTGAGCCGGTTCTCGAATTCACCTTTCACTCCCGCACCGGCCTGGAGCAAGGCCAGGTCGAGCGTGCGAATGCTCACGTTCCTCAGCACCGGAGGCACGTCACCCTCTACGATTCGCATTGCAAAGCCTTCGACAACGGCTGTCTTGCCGACGCCGGCTTCACCCACGAGGATCGGGTTGTTCTGCCTACGCCGCGTCAGGATGTCGACTACCTGGCGCACCTCGAAGTCACGCCCCAGTACGGCATCGAGACTCCCCTCACGCGCTCGTTCAGTCAGGTTGACCGTGAACTGATCGAGGTTGGGTGTGGGACCACCGGCCTTGCGGCCCTCGCCATCTGCTGGAACCGCTGCCACCGTCTCCTCAATCGACTCCGCTACGATTGTCGCGAATTCCTGCTTCAGACTCTCGGCTGACACCTTTTGGAACTCACCACTCGTCTCCCGTACGAGACGTCTCAGTTCATCGTTGCTAGCCAGCGCCAGTATCGCGTGTCCGGTACGAACCTGTGTGGCCCCCAGGTCGATGGAACCCAAGAGCCAGGCTTCAGACATCATCTTGGTTAGACTGGGACTGAGCGCCGGCGTCCGAGCGTTGCCGGTCTTGAGCCTGTCGAGCGCTATCGTGAGTTCCTTGGCAAACCGCGATCGGTCCACGCCAAAATGCTTGAGAATGAACGCAACATCCGTATCGCTTGCATCGAGCAACTTCATCAGGAAGTGCTCGATCTCGACGTCGTAGTGAGTCCGCGAGAGGCATAGACCCGCAGCTGCTTCGACCGTACCTCTTGTCTCGTGATTCAGTTTTCCAATCAAAGACTTCAGATTGATACTCATGGAGTCTTCCCCTTTAAAGAATCAGCACAGTTTCGTCTGGGTCACGTGCGAAAGGCGCAGATCGCATCCATGTGCCCCAACCCAGTTGAGCTGGCACATCCGCATCACCGTCGAGCACACAACCGGGCACTTCATTGCGCTCGAGTACGAGTTGGACTTCAATTTCGAAACGGTCGTCACTGAAGAACCGCGTCAACGCTCGCAGTTCTTCGTACGCGCTACCAGTCGGCAGGAAGTCATCGTATTGCTCTCTACTGAGCGGACCGATCCTGATCCTAACGCGCGCTTGTTGGTCCCAGATCTCATCTCCTGCAACGGCGCCTCCACCCAGTCGCGAGGACGCGCTCGTCTCGTCACCCAGACTGCACTGAGTACTCACTGTGAGCGGGTACCATCCTCCCACAAACTGGTCGATCTCGACAGGCACACTGAAATAGTCTGCTATCAGTTGTTCGAGCCCTACAGCCGGGCGTTGCTGCAGGCCCAGCAATCCCGTGTAGAACAGCAGTGATTCGTCCGGCACCGCGAATAGGTCTTGAATACCCTTGGTGCCGAGTCCAACGATGTCCCTCAGGTGACCGGTCAACGGGTCCTTTTGATCCCGTTCATACGGTATGACGAAGCGGTTCTTTTCCCAGGCCCTATAGAACAGGGAAATGCTCCGGTGATTGAAGATGTCGAGAAACTCGCGCAACGCTCGATCACGGGC